>JBJFHQ010000250.1:0-10190 GCA_051893755.1 Oscillospiraceae bacterium | reverse complement strand
GCGCATAATGGACGGCTCCGTTCCCGACGAGGAATTGACATCTGTTCCGAACTCTATCTTCACATGAGTAAGTCCTGCGCCGTAATCGGGCTTGAACAGCAGGTCCATTATCTCCCGGTAAGCATCGGGATTCTGCGTTTTATAATCCATGAGCAGACGGGAGGAATTGTTTCCCGTGACCACGCCCAGTCCGCGATAAACGGTGCCCTCGTCCATATTGATGGTATTCCCGTCAACTGTGACTGCCTTATATGACGTATTCACCGAAGCAAGGGGTATCTCCTTTACGGCTTCCGTCTCTGTGACGGTCTGTTCTGTCTGCATGGTCGTTCCCTCCGTATCGGTCACTGTCTCATCGGTGCCCGAGCTGTCCGAACAGCCCGTGAAAACACAGGAAAGCATCGCCGCGGATACAGCGGCTGATATAAATTTTCTGACATTCATCGGCTTCATCTCCGTAATAGTTTTATTTACGATATTTTAGCCGATTTCTAAGGATATTACATTATATAATCTGCTGATTTTTATAGAAAATCTGCTGTTTTATATTGAAATTATCAGAAAGCCGATGTATAATGAAAAAGGGTGATAAAATGGCAATTATCGAACATGCGGGATATTATGAAAATCCCATGTATAATGTAAGTCACGTTCACACCTCCTGCGAGATAATGTATATCATCAGCGGGAAGGTACAGCTTGCGGCAGGAAATGGATACGCAGTGCTCACAGGCGGAGATTCCGCACTGATAAAAAGCAGACAGCACCACGACGTGACTATTGATATGAACATCGAATACAAGCGCTTCATTACGGTGATAAATCCATGGGAGCTGAAAAAGCAGCTTGTCCGTCCCGACCTTTTTTCGATGCTCACCGATATCGGCAAAAGCGGCGTCATTGTTCTGAAAAACAGACCCGACCTTCGCACAGGCTTTGAAAAAATGGAGGACATCTTCAAAAACGGCGGCAACATCTACTCCGAGCTTGGAGCGGCGCTGGATATAGTTTCAGAGTTTTACGACGCAGTCCGTCCCCGTGATGAACGAACTGCCGACCGTGCGGGGCGCATACTCTCGGAAAAGGTCAGAACATACATCGAACATAACTACGCCGACAGCATCAAAATATCCGACATCGCTGCGGAAAGCTTTATCAGCGAGGGCTATCTCGCCCATGCCTTCAAAGCGGAAACGGGCATGTCACCGCGGGAATATCTCTCCCATATCCGCTGCATACGAGCCTGCGAGCTTATCAGGCACACTGCCATGAAATTCTCCGACATCGCCGCAAATACAGGATTCTGCAGCCAGAGCGACATGAGCAGAAAGATAAGGGAATACTGCGGACTTACACCCACTCAGCTGCGGTTCAGCGGATAAAAAGCGTACACATATGAACACATTTTTCATGTGCCGTATGTATGCGCCCGGAAAGCTTACTCAGATCTTAAAACTGCAGATATAGGTTTCGGCAATTTCTTCAATATTTTCAGGGAGTACGGTCTTTTCTGCAAAAAACGAATTCATTTTCAGTACAAATTCCTTGCTGTCTGCCACATTGTAAAAAATTTTCCGATATGTTTCGCCGTTCTTTACATATTCCAGCTCAAGTCCATATGACGCCGTGTCCATGCTCCTATCCTCAAATGCACGGTATGATAGAGCGCCCTCTGATGTTCTGATCTCATCTATGATCATGATAGTTTTCATGATATTATCCCTCCCTTCATCATTATTAATTTTACACATTTGTTTCGAAAACGTCAATGTGCATATTATACAAATAATTAATAAAATCGACCCGATTATTTGTTGTTCACACAAAGGTAAGAACATCGGTTTGCACTGCAATTCTGACAGTTCCTTCCACTCTCAGCCGAAACACCACATATTTTTATCTGTCAGAACAGATCATATCACAGCCGCATGAAAATATCAAGAAAATAATGTCGGATCAATACTTTACAAACAAAAGAAATTGTGATATAATATATAATGCCTAAAAATATGTAAACGAAAAAGGACGTGTTAATTTGTCATATAACAAGGAAAATATCAGAAACTTCTGCATCATTGCACATATTGACCACGGAAAATCAACACTTGCCGACCGTATCCTCGAGCAGACCTCCACCGTTGCAAAGCGGGATATGGAGGACCAGCTCCTCGATAACATGGATATCGAGCGTGAAAGAGGTATCACCATAAAGGCCCGCGCTGTGCGGCTTCTTTATACAGCAGACAACGGTCAGGAGTACGTTTTCAATCTCATCGACACTCCGGGACATGTGGACTTCAACTATGAGGTCTCCCGCTCACTGGCTGCCTGCGAGGGTGCTGTCCTCATCGTGGACGCTTCTCAGGGCATTGAAGCGCAGACTCTGGCAAACACCTATCTTGCCATGGAGCATGACCTTGAAGTGGTTCCCGTTATCAACAAGATAGACCTGCCCTCTGCCGAGCCCGAACGCGTTGCCGAAGAGGTCGAAAATGTCATCGGGATACCCTGCATGGACGCTCCCCGAATCTCCGCAAAGCTGGGCACAAATATCCATGCAGTCCTTGAAATGATAGCAAACGATATCCCCGCTCCCAAGGGCGACATAGACAAGCCCCTTAAGGCGCTTATCTTCGACAGCTACTACGATTCCTACAAGGGCGTTATCATCTATGTACGCGTTGTGGACGGCGAGGTGAAAACAGGCGATACTATCCACCTTATGGCAAGCGGCGCGGATTTTACCGTCGTTGAGGCAGGCTACATGAACGCTGCCGACCTGGTCAACAACAACGGCCTGAAAGCAGGCGAGGTCGGCTACATCGCAGCTTCGATAAAATCCATCGGAGACACCAAGGTGGGCGATACCGTCACAAATGCGGAAGCTCCCTGCGATGAGGCTCTCCCCGGATATCGTGAGGTCAATCCTATGGTGTTCTCGGGTATATATCCCGCTGACGGCGCTAAGTACAACGATCTCCGCGATGCTCTGGAAAAGCTTCAGCTCAACGATGCTTCCCTGTCCTTTAACCCCGAAACGTCCACAGCGCTGGGCTTCGGCTTCCGCTGCGGCTTCTTAGGGCTTCTCCACATGGAGATCATTCAGGAAAGACTGGAAAGAGAATATAATCTCGATCTTATCACAACAGCGCCTTCGGTTATCTACAAAGTAAATCTCACAAACGGCGAAACCAAGTACATCTCCAACCCCACCGAATACCCCGACCCTGGCAGCATCTCCTCCGCAGAGGAGCCTATGGTCAAGGCGAATATTCTCACCCCGTCGGATTATGTGGGCAACATCATGGAGCTCTGTCAGGAGCGCCGCGGTATCTTCAGGAACATGACCTATCTCGATACCACACGCACCGAGCTGCACTACGAGCTTCCCCTCAACGAGATAATCTACGACTTCTTCGACGCGCTGAAATCCCGCACAAAGGGCTACGCCTCCTTCGATTACGAGCTTATCGGCTATGCTCCCTCAAAGCTTGTGAAGCTGGATATCCTCCTTAACGGCGAGACCGTGGACGCACTGTCATTCATCGTCCACACCGACAAGGCATATGCACGTGCAAGAAAGATCGCCGAAAAGCTTAAGGAGAACATTCCCCGTCAGCTGTTCGAGGTGCCCATTCAGGCGGCTGTGGGCGGAAAGGTCATCGCCCGCGAGACCGTCAAGGCTATGCGCAAGGACGTACTTGCCAAGTGCTACGGCGGCGATATCACACGTAAGAAAAAGCTCCTCGAAAAGCAGAAGGAGGGCAAGAAGCGCATGCGCCAGCTGGGCTCTGTGGAGGTGCCTCAGGAGGCGTTCATGGCTGTGCTCAAGCTGGACGAATAGGAGGCTCCTCGTGAGATCATACACTATCAACAAAAACGACAGCGGTCAGCGGGCGGACAAGTTCGTTATGAAGACCGTTCCCCTGCTGCCCCAGACTCTTATGTACAAGTATTTCCGCACCAAGCGGATAAAGCTCAACCGCAAAAAATGCGAGATATCCACCCGTCTTAACGAGGGGGATATTTTAGAGCTTTACATCAGTGACGAGTTTTTCGGCGACAGCACCTCAAAGCCCGGGTATGATTTTCTGTCTGCACCTGCGGCGGTGGATATCGTCTATGAGGACGAAAATATCCTGCTGGTCAACAAAAAGTGCGGGCTGGTGGTCCACGAGGACGACGGCGGCACAACAGATACCCTTATCAAGCGGATTCAGCACTATCTATATGACAAGGGAGAATATCTCCCGGACATGGAAAACAGCTTCGCTCCGTCACTCTGCAACCGTCTCGACCGCAATACAGAGGGCATCGTTATCGCTGCGAAAACTGCGGAGGCGCTGCGGATACTCAACGAGAAGATACGCGCCCGCGAGATAGAAAAGCGTTATCTGTGCGTCTGCGTGGGACGTCCTCCCAAGGACGAGGACACTATCACCGCATATCTGTTCAAGGACAGCAGGACCAACACCGTTACGGTCAGCGATAAGAAATCCCCCGAAAACCGCACCATAATCACGAAATACAAGGTTATTCGCTCAGACGGAAGGCTGTCTCTGCTGGAAATAGAGCTGCTTACGGGCAGGACTCATCAGATAAGGGCGCATATGGCTCACATCGGCTGTCCACTGCTGGGAGACGGAAAGTACGGCAGCAACCGCATCAACCGAGAATATGGCATAAAAACTCAGGCGCTCTGCTCCTACAAGCTGAAATTTGCCTTCAGGACCGACGCGGGGGCTCTTAACTACCTTGACAAAAGAGAATTTACCGTTCCCGATGTCTGGTTTACAGACAAATTTGTGTAAAAAAACATAAAAAATTGTGTAAATTTCATGAAAGCCCTTGCTTATTTTTTGAGAATGTGGTATAATTTAATAATGTGGATATTTATATATTTAATATACACCGATATTGAACGCCGTTTTGCTGCGGCGTGATCTCAAAACTCGACGCCGACTAAGGACGACCCCGCGCCGTCTGAATTTGAAGCACATAACGAGGTATGTCTGCCGAGTAATCCCAAACCCAAGGAGGAAACAGAATGAAAGGCGATCTGCACTGTCACACAACCTTATCTGACGGCTCATTAGGCATTGAGGATATCATCGTTCAGGCAAAACGGACGGGCATTGACTTTGTCTCGATAACCGATCACGACACGATGTCCTCTATTTCAAGGGCAAAGATCCTTGGCGAACGCCACGGCGTTATCACTATCCCCGGCGTGGAGCTCTCCGCTTGGGACAAAGCCCGCGGAAGAAAGGTACATATTCTCTGCTATGCTCCCCAGAAGCCCGACCGCTTAGAGGGCATCTGCAAGCGCTCCTGCGAGATTCGCACCGCCTGCGCCAAGGAAATGATAGAAAATGTCAAGAAGCTCTACCCTATCACCATGGACAGCGTTATGAAACACGTGGGAGGCTCAAAGAGCATCTTCAAGCAGCATATCATGCATGCGCTCATAGACTACGGCTACTCCACCCACTTCTACGGCAGACTTAACGACGAGCTCTTCGACCTGAAAAACGGAAGCTGCATCGTGGAGCGTGAATATCCCGACGTACATTATGTACTTGACCTTATCCACTCTGCAAGAGGCTGCGCTGTTATGGCTCACCCTGTGCTGTACGATTCAATGGACCTGCTCAAGGAGCTTGCGGAAGCGGGAAAGATCGACGGCGCAGAGGTATACCACTATACCGCCGATGAGGCAGCTCAGAAGGATATCCTCGAAATTACCGACAAGTATGGTCTGATAGTTACCGGCGGCTCCGATTTCCACGGATTATACAACGCACGTCCCACCCATATCGGTCAGAATACCACCGATTTTGAAAATCTGGACAAAATCCTAAAGCTCACCTCAAAGAAAAACGAAACTAAAGAAAACAAAGAAATCTCTAAATAAAAGGATCTGAAAAAATGGATATTATGCAGTCATCTCTTGAAAAGCATTACGAATGGAAGGGCAAGATCGAGGTCGTTTCCCGCTGTACAGTCGAAAACAGCGCTCAGCTCTCACTGGCATATACTCCCGGTGTTGCGCAGCCCTGTCTCGAAATTCAGAAAAACCCCGACCTTTCCTACGACCTGACAAGACGCGCTAACCTTGTGGCTGTCATCACCGACGGCTCCGCTGTTCTGGGACTGGGAGACATCGGTCCCCGCGCCTCCATGCCCGTTATGGAGGGAAAATGCGCGCTATTCAAGGAATTTGCGGGAGTTGATGCATTCCCTATCTGCGTGAACACTCAGGACGTTGACGAATTTGTCCGCACTGTGGAGCTTATCTCATACAGCTTCGGCGGCATCAATCTGGAGGACATCTCCGCTCCCAGATGCTTTGAGATCGAAAAGAAGCTCAAGGAGCGCTGCGATATCCCCGTATTCCACGACGACCAGCATGGCACCGCTATCGTTGCATCTGCGGCAATGCTCAATGCAGCTAAGCTCTGCGGCAAGGATTTTAAGGATATGACCCTCGTTATCAACGGCGCGGGCGCTGCAGGCTGTGCTATCGCAAATCAGTTCATATCGCTTGGTATGGGCGATATCATCCTTGTTGACAAGGACGGCATCATCTGCGACGGCGACGACTTTTCAAATCCCTCTCACTACGATATGGCGAAGATCACCAACAAGACCCACAGAAAGGGTCTGCTCGCCGATGCAATGAAGGGTGCAGACGCATTCATCGGAGTATCGAGACCTAAGCTCGTAACTCCCGAGATGATAAAGTCCATGGCTGAAAAGCCTATCGTGTTCGCAATGGCAAACCCCACTCCCGAGATAATGCCCGACGAGGCAAAGGCTGCGGGCGCATACATCGTGGGCACCGGACGCTCAGACTATCCGAACCAGATAAACAACGTTGTTGCTTTTCCCGGAGTATTCAAGGGTGCTCTTGCGGTACGCGCAAAGGACATCAACGAGGATATGAAGAGAGCCGCTTCAATTGCTATCGCATCTGCTGTTCCTGCGGATAAGCTCACTCCCGATTTTATCCTGCCCAACTCCTTCGACAAGAATGTTGCAGATATCGTTGCCGAGGCAGTGGCAGAGGCTGCAAGAAAATCGGGCATAGCAAGAATATAACAAGGAGGAATTTTAAATGACCTACACATATACACCCAGAGGCGTCTGCTCCCGTCAGATAACAATTGAGCTTTCCAATGACGGAGTTATCGAAAATGTCCGCTTTTTAGGCGGCTGCAACGGTAATACACAGGGCGTGTCCGTTCTGTGCAAGGGCCTTAAGGCAGAGGACGCTATCTCCAAGCTTTCGGGCATTGACTGCGGAGGACGGGGAACATCATGTCCCGACCAGCTTTCCCTCGCTCTTAAAGAAGCTCTTGCGGTAATGAACAAGTAAGCTTTTCTTAACAAAAATTTTATCCGCTTCCACAAAGGAAGCGGATTTTTATTTAACACAAGAGTCCGAGGCGTTGTTTCGTTCTTTGAGCCACTCATACGCAGTTTTTCCATATATGATATGAGGCTTATCCGCAGTTCCGATATTTATCCTGTCAGCGCAGGCTCTGTCAATACTAATCCCGCCGGTTTCGGCACTATGGAAAATGCTTCCTCCGAGACGGGTCCCGTCTATCTCCACATTTTTAAACTCACAGCCCGTAAAGTCCGTGCTCCTGTCAAGGGTACAGCCGAAAAATTTCACGTTATTGAAGACCGCTCCCGTAAAATCCGTTCCCGTCAGCTCCGCCTTATAAAAGGTGGTATTCTCAAAGTATGCTCCCGAAAAATCATTTCCGCCGCACTTTGTTTTGCTGCAGAACCGGCAACCGATGAAATCCGCTCCCGAAAAATCATTGTCTATGTAATAGTAGCCGTTGAACTGTATATTCACAAATTTCAGCCCCGTGAAATTGCACTGTGCATAGCTTCCGCTTTCCAGCATCTGAAAATCTATATCGCTGCTGCGAAAATCCGCAGACCTTATCTCCAGAAAATTATTGAATTTATCGTGATACTCCATTCCCGTCTTATCGGCGGAGTCCTTCGGCTCGTAGACCAGCCCCGAAAAATTCACCCTCAGGAATTTCCGAAGCTTTTCCGACAGACCTTCCCGCTTTCGGGGCGTATCTCCGAAAAGCTCTTTGTTCTCCTTCTGCATAAGCTTGATATCCTGTTCAAGCTGACGAATCTTTTTTCTCTCCTCAGGCTTCACTGCAGATCTCCCTTTTTTCATAATTGTATACCATTATAGTGGGTTTTTCACAGAATGTCAATAGCTTATCGGTTTTTTTGATACTACCATAGATTTTTTTGATGATTTTCATAAAAAAAATCAAAAAAACTGTTTACTTTTCCGAAAAAATAATGTATAATTATTTATATGAAGCAAAATGAATAAACGGACCATTTCTGAAAACTTTAGGAGCCTGATATATGAAAGTTGATTGGAACAAAAAATACAACACTATCGCCGTTTACAGCGTACTTACTTTTTTCGTTTGCCTTCTGCTCTATCTTGTAATGAAAAACGTTGCCGTCATCGGAGGCGTTATTTCAAAAGCGCTTGATGTTACTTCTCCTATTATCTGGGGCATCGTTATCGCCTACCTTATCAATCCCATTATGATGTGGACAGAAAAGGCTCTGGCAAGGCTCACAAGCAGAAAAAAACCTCACGCAAAGCTTAACCGTGTACTTGCCACAATTATTTCGGTCATCCTATTCATTGCGGCGATCACTGCATTCTTTATGATAATCATTCCCCAGCTCATCGAAAGCGTCACCTCCATTTTTAACAACTTCGACAGCTACATGCGCAATTTCGAAAGCTGGATAAATCAGCTCCTGGAAAACAATCCCGAGATGTTCAGCATGATAGACGAGAAATTCGACCAGATACGCGACTCCCTCAACAGCTTCATCGACACCCTTATCCCACAGCTCGGAAACGTCCTCGTAAAGGTGGGCGGCGGTGCGGTCAGCGTTGTCAATGTGCTCAAGGACTTCTTTGTGGGGCTTTTCGCAGCTATCTATTTCCTCTTCGACAAGGAACACTTTCAGGCACAGTGCAAAAAGCTCGTATGTGCACTCCTTCCCAAGAGCGTTCACGATGACTTTTTCAGCATCTGCAATCACACCAATCTCTCACTCAGCGGCTTTATCTCGGGCAAGATAATCGACTCTATCATCATCGGCATCCTCTGCTTCCTCTGCATGATAATCATGAAGCTCGACTATGCCGTGCTGATAAGCGTTATCATCGGAGTTACCAACATTATACCCATTTTCGGGCCGATCTTCGGCGCTGTCCCCTGCGGACTTCTGCTGCTTATCTCCTCGCCAAAGCAGGTCATTCCCTTTGTGCTTCTGATAATCGTTATCCAGCAGCTCGACGGAAATGTCATCGGTCCCAAGATACTGGGAAGCTCTACCGGACTTTCCTCCTTCTGGGTGCTGTTTTCCATCATCGTCGGAGGAAATCTGTTCGGTGTGACTGGTATGCTCCTTGGCGTGCCTATCTTTGCGGTCATCTACTCTATTATCGAAGACCTGATAAATCATCTGCTGAAAAAGAAAGGCATGTCTACCGTTACCGCAGATTACGCCCTTACTC
Organism: Oscillospiraceae bacterium; assembly: GCA_051893755.1. Taxonomy (GTDB): domain Bacteria; phylum Bacillota; class Clostridia; order Oscillospirales; family Ruminococcaceae; genus RGIG4694. Next base: position 598 of record JBJFHQ010000250.1, on the reverse strand, counting down.
CCAGAAGCAGGTCAAAGGACAAGTCAAAGGGACTTAAGCTCTATTCAAGAAAGGATAAAAACGGGAACACCATTTCCGACAGTGCGTCTGTTCCTGCAAATGGCGATGAAACACTGACCGACAGCTCCGATACCGATTCGGAAAATGAATAACTCAAAGGGGAACCTTGCAATGGAATACAAATACGAAACTCACATGCACACCGCCGAGGGCAGCGCCTGCTCCAACAGCTTCGCCGCCGAAATGGCAGACAAATACAAGGCGGAGGGCTATACCGGAATTTTCGTCACCGACCATTTCTTTAACGGAAATACCTCCGTTCCGAGAGAGCTCCCATGGAAGGAACGCATCGAACGGTACTGCATGGGCTACGAAAACGCTCTCAAGCGCGGAAAGGAAATAGGGCTCGACGTTTTCTTCGGCTTTGAATACGGAAACGGTCAGGCAGACTTTCTCACCTACGGCTTAGACGGTGAGTGGCTCTTCGAACACCCCGAGATACTCGATATGTCCGTCCCCGAATATATCAGGCTTGCTAAGGCTTACGGAGGCATGGTCATTCATGCTCACCCCTTCCGCGAGGAGGAATATATCCACA
>JBJFHQ010000249.1:0-2218 GCA_051893755.1 Oscillospiraceae bacterium | reverse complement strand
ATTATTCCTGTAGTTATCACTGTATATGCAGACCGTTCGTTTTCATTTATTACTAAGACTCCTCCCGCAGCTGTTCTTATCAAGAAGGAGCTTGGTCTTGAGTCTGCATCCGGCGTTCCCAATAAGGAAAAGGTTGGTAAGCTTACCAAGGCTCAGGTTCAGAAGATCGCTGAGATCAAAATGCCCGACCTCAATGCAGCTTCCCTTGAGGCAGCTATGAGCATGGTCGCAGGTACTGCACGTTCGATGGGCGTAGAGGTTGAGAAGTAATTTATTCTCAGTCTCCCGAACGGAAAATATGAATTTGACCGTCCGATATTATACGGTGGGAGGATCAATCCGAACTATCCGTAGTTTTAATGTTGCGGATCACCACTTTTAGGAGGAATTTTAATAATGAAACACGGAAAGAAATATGTTGAGAGCGCTAAGTCCGTTGACAGGACCAAGCTCTATGATACTACCGAAGCTCTTGCTCTTGCTGTTTCCAATGCAAAGGCAAAGTTCGATGAGACCGTTGAAGTACACATCCGTCTCGGCGTTGACTCCCGTCACGCTGACCAGCAGGTAAGAGGCGCTGTTATCCTTCCCAACGGTACAGGTAAAAACGTAAGAGTATGCGTTTTCTGCAAGGAAGACAAGTACGAGGCTGCTAAGGCAGCAGGCGCTGAGTATGTTGGCGGACAGGATCTCGTTGACAAGATCATGAAGGAAAACTGGATGGATTTCGACGTTGTTATCGCATCTCCCGACATGATGGGTCTCGTAGGTCGTCTCGGTAAGGTTCTCGGTCCCCGCGGACTTATGCCTAACCCAAAGGCAGGTACAGTTTCTCCCGACGTTGCTAAGGCTGTTACAGAGGCTAAGGCAGGTAAGATCGAGTACCGTCTTGACAAGACCAATATCATTCACTGCCCCATTGGCAAGGTTTCCTTCGGCGCTGAGAAGCTTAACGAGAACCTTGACGCTCTTATGGAAGCTGTTGCAAAGGCTAAGCCTGCAGCTGCAAAGGGTACTTACTTCAAGTCCTGCACTGTTGCTACAACAATGGGCGTAGGTATCCCCGTTGCTACCACAAAGTACGGCGTCTGATTTTTTCAGGGATAATTACAGATCCGAGGAACGGCGGTTTCTCGGATTTTTTTATGAAGGGTGATCTTATGAGTGTTTCCGAAAGGCTTTCCGCTCTGCGTGCTGAAATGAAAAGAAACGGCATTGATATGTACTATATCCCTACCGACGATTATCACGGCTCGGAGTATGTCTGCGGTCATTTCAAGTGCCGCGAGTATATCAGCGGCTTTACAGGCTCTGCCGGCACAGTCATTGTGACCGACAGCTATGCGGGACTATGGACCGACGGAAGATATTTTATTCAGGCAGAAAAGCAGCTGCGCGGTACGGAGTATGTTCTGAACAGGTCGGGCGAGACGGGAGTTCTGCCTCCAACTGAATATATTCTGAAAAATCTCGGAAATGGCGTTCTGGGATTTGACGGAAGGACTGTTTCTGCTTCCTTTGCGGAAAAGATCATCTCCGAAGTGGGAAGGAAACATGTCCTTTCCGTTGACCTTATGGACAGGATATGGAAGGACCGTCCCGAACTGCCCTGTGAAAAGGGATTTTATCTTGACGAAAAATATTCGGGAAAAAGCTGTACGGATAAGCTTGCCGAGATACGCAGGCTCATTGCCAAAGCTCATGGAGATTATTTTCTGCTGTCCTCGCCCGATGATATCTGCTGGCTGCTGAATGTCCGCGGAAATGATATCCCGTATAATCCCGTTATCTTAAGCTATGCTGCGGTTTCGGAGGACAGCCTTGTCTGGTTTGTGGACGAGAATAAGCTCACTCCCGAATTGACTGCCCGATTGCATGATGTGAAAATACGTCCATACGATGATTTTTATGATTTTATCGGAAATATCCCTTCGGGAAAATCTGTTATTATTGATAAGTCCAGACTGAATTTTGAAGCGGTAAACAGACTGTCCGATGGTGTGAAGCTCATTGAGAGACAGAATCTCACTCTTCTTCCGAAGGCGCGTAAAAACGAGACTGAGATAAAAAACGAAAGAGCTGCCCATATCAAGGACGGAGCAGCTGTGACGAAATTTATATATGAGATAAAAAATCATCCCGAAAAATATACCGAGCTTTCTGCTGCCCGGCTGATGATAGCTCTTCGCAGCAAGCAGGAAGGGTATATCGAGGAAAG
>JBJFHQ010000248.1:0-2232 GCA_051893755.1 Oscillospiraceae bacterium | reverse complement strand
ACGCAGCCTGCACCCGCATGAACATCGGGCATCATTCGGATACGCTGTCCGACGGTAAATTCCTGACTGCAAAGCTCGATGATCTGCGAGACCGAGGCGCTGTCGATAACATCGGTGAACACCTTTGCAGAGTTATACTTTCCTGTTAATTCGATCATAATTTCATCCTTTCACTGACAAACAAAAAAGCGCTCCCGAAAACGGAAGCGCACGGTATCATATATCCGTCAAAGGGAAGCTTCGGGCGGATATACCTCACATATGCACAGCCGTTTGCTGTATTGTTTTTCTGTTTTTATTATGTATGCTGCTGTCATGGTATCCGCCTCCTTTCATATGATCGTAAAATATTAAGCTGATAAGCTTTATGATATGATATCACACTTTTTCGGATATGTCAAGAGTTTTTTCAAAAAAATCGGACGCAGAGCCTGTCCGCGTCCAAAAAGATCACTTTTTGATAAGCTTATATACCCTGTTTCTCTTTCTCAGGGAGTAGCCTGTGCCGCTTGAGTATCTCAGCGCATATACCGACCCCGAAGCGGTCGTGCCTGCTGCTCCTGCGGCAGAGGCTCCCGAGCGGGATTCCAGATCCTCGGGGGTATAATAATGTACAAATGCGAACGGTGAAAATTCGCTTACGCTGAACTGTACCAGCGGTATTCCGTTTGATTCGCCATAGTTGAGAGCAAGTATCTCCATCTGTCCGTCGGAGTTGATATGTATGAGCTGGAAATCATTGTCATACTTTCTGAACGAATCGGGAACGGGCATGGTCACCATTACATAGTGTCCTGCCGCAGGCTGCACCTTGGTATTTGTTCCCGCTACATATGCAGAAATATCAAAGGGATAGATGTCAAAGCTGTCGAGTCCGTCGGCATATCCCGAAAGCACATCGTAGATAGCCTTGGAGGAATCTGTGTTGACGCTGAATCTGATGTCGATATCCTGCTTGAACGCAGCCTCGTCCGAATAAGCGGAGATGAGCTCGCTATGAGAGATGCCCTCGGGAACTGTTCCTACTATATTGATCTTATATCCGCCATTGTCCGAGGTATTGCCCGACGAATTATTATTTCCGTTGTTATTGCTGCTGTTGTTGTCTGAGCTGTCCGAATTATCCGCCGAAGCAAAGGGAGTGGCAGATACTGCCAGCGAATACTGACTGTACTGAGTGGAAAGTCCGACAGTCTTGTACGCCGCGATCATGTAGGAGTAGGTAAGTCCGTTTTCCAGTCCATCGTGGACAAAGCCGGGCTTGGATACGACTCCCACTGCGGAGAAGGAATTCTTTGCCGCATTGTAAGCGTACACAACATATCCCGTAGCACCGGTAACAGCTGTCCAGCTGAGTGTGACCTTTCTGTCTCCTGCGGTAGCGGTCACATCGACGGGAGCTGCAAGGTAATTGCCTATTGTTACAGACTTCGGAGTTGCAAAAGCACTCTCGATGATCTCACCGTTGGCAAGGATCTTATACGCAGTAACTGTGTAGGTGTAGACCTCTCCGTTGACAAGTCCGGTATAATCGATCTTGTTTTTGGTCGATGTTCCCAGCAGGATAGGCACGCCGTTCTTATCGAGCATATACACTCTGTATCCGTCAGCGCCGCTTACATTAGTCCATGAAAGATGCGCTGCGCCGTCATCGGATGTTACGTTGAAATCGGGCGGGAAATCAATGAAGTAAGGATCCGTCTCGCCCTCTTCGGCATAGATAGCGTCGGGAGTTGCCTGAACGGGAAGAGAATAATCGCTGACGATCGTATGCCATGAAACGCTCTTGTAGGACTGGACCGCATACCAATAGGTCTTGCCGTTTTCAAGGTTCATGTCAACATATGTGGTGCCCGCCACGGATGCAAGAAGCGTATAGGTGCCGGTCTCGGGGTCGTAGCGGCTGATATAGTAGCCGTCGGTGGTCTTGGACTGAGGATTGGGCGTCCATGAGACAGTGACCTTCTTATTTCCGGGCTTAGCCTCCACATTTGGAGGATAAATGGGAGAACCAACGATTATGCTGATAGTCGAGCCGGGTTCACTGGTCTCCTCCTTGTCGTTTACCGTCTTGTTGGCGAACACCTCGAAGGTGTAGAGATCTCCGTTATCCAGATTGGAAATGGTGTATGTGGTGCCGTTGACGATATAGGTCTGTGAGCTGATAGGATTTCCGTTATCGTCCACACGGGTTGCTATGAGAGTATAATAATCAACATTCTTATCGGAATG
>JBJFHQ010000247.1:0-2251 GCA_051893755.1 Oscillospiraceae bacterium | reverse complement strand
AGCTACACTCTCGCAGAACAGGCAGGCTACAAGGTCATCAAGACTCAGGCAGAGGCTGAAAAGCTCACAGCCAAGGACGGAAAGGCTATCGTTATCGGAGAAAATATCGCAGACAGCGGCTCCCTGTCCTACAACAACGACCGCGTAAAGGACGAATGGGCTCTGGCTGATTACGTTGAAAAGGGCATCGAGGTCCTCGACAACGACAACGGCTTCTTTATGATGGTTGAGGGCGGCAAGATCGACTGGGCTTGCCACGCAAACGACGCAGGCTCCACTATCGCAGATACAGTGGCTCTCAGCTCCGCAGTTTCCAAGGCTGTTGATTTCTACAACGAACACCCCGACGAGACTCTCATCATCGTAACAGGCGACCACGAAACAGGCGGTCTTACAATCGGTTATGCAGGCACCAATTATGATACCTTCCTGACAAATCTTAAGAATCAGAAGATATCCTACGCTAAGTTCGACTCCGACTACGTTTCCAGGTACAAGGAGAACAACACAAGCTTCTCTGCTGTTATGAAGGACATCACAAAGCTCTTCGGTCTTACCGCTCCCGCAGGCACTCCCGAAGCACAGGTTCAGCTCGACAGCGCGGACAAGCACCCCGATTCCGACAATACAGGCACTCTTGAAATGACCGAGTACGAGTACGAAAAGCTCAAGGCTGCTTACGAGGAGACCATGACAAGAACATCGGACGATGAGATCTCTCAGGAGGAATATGTCCTCTACGGTTCCTATGAGCCCCTCACCGTTACTATCACTCATATCCTCAACAACAAGTCGGGCGTGAACTTCGCCTCCTACGCTCACACAGGACTTCCTGTTGCAGTATTCGCAAAGGGCGCAGGCTCCGAGCTCTTCGAGGGCTACTACGACAACACCGACATCTACAACAACCTTGCAGAGCTTACTCAGGTACAGTAAGCAAGGATAACTAAGCTTTCACCCTTCCCCCTTTGACCGAACCGGTTTTCCAAAGCAGAGCCGGTTCGGTTTTTACAATCTTTTTCAGAAAGAGAAGTTAATATGAAATTAAAAAGACCCGAAAATATCAAGGAGCTTATCGCCTATCATTCCCCTGTGATTGCGGCGGTCATTATCATCATCGTGCTGCTGATGATACCCACAGGCTATGAGGGAAGTCTTATCTATCAGGGCGCCGAGCGCGTGCCTGCACAGGTGCTGTCCTGCGACGACAGCAATATAATCGACACGGGACTTGTGCGGTCGGGCGAGCAGGAATGTACGGTGCGGATACTCAAAGGAAAATTCAAGGGCGCCGAAACACAGGCAGTCAATCTGCTGACCGGCTCACTTGAACAGGACAAGGTATTCGTCCCCGGAGACAAGGCGTACATCGTGGTGAGCTACTCCGAGGACGAGATACTGTCGGCGACTATGACAGACCACTATCGGCTTAATCTTGAAGCGGTCCTTGCACTGATATTCGCTGCCGTACTTATTATATTCGCAGGAAAAACAGGCGTGCGCTCGGTGCTGTCGTTTATCCTGACAGTGCTGTGCATATGGAAGCTGGTGGTGCCGCTGTATCTTAAGGGATACGACCCCATTGTCACAGGCGGGATAGTCATTGTGTTCATTTCTGTGATGATAGTTTCCCTTGTGTACGGCTTTGATAAGAGAGCCCTTGCCTCGGCACTGGGGATAACTGCGGGAATTGCCGTTACTGCTGTTACGGGCATCATCTTCACCGACCTGTTCAGGATTCACGGCGCAGTCATGGCATATTCCGAAAGTCTGCTCTACACAGGAGCACAGGACCTTGATCTGACTAAGATTTTCATGGCGTCCATATTCATCGGCTCGTCGGGAGCAGTTATGGACGTGGCAGTGGATATCACCTCTGCCGTGGCGGAGATCGTCAAAAAGAAGCCCGAAATATCCCGTAAGGAAGCGATAGGCTCGGGACTTACCATAGGGCGGGCTGCCATGGGCACCATAACCACAACGCTGCTGCTCGCTTATTCGGGAAGCTGCATCGCGATGCTCATGGTTTTCATGGCACAGGGCACGCCTTTGGGAAATATTCTCAATTACAAATATGTAGCCGCAGAGATAGTCCATACCGTGGTGGGCAGCTTCGGACTGGTATGCGCTGCGCCGCTGACTGCAGTTACAAGCGGTCTGCTGCTTGCGGATAAGAGAAGAACAGAAACATCGCAGGAATCGAGTAGGAGGCTGCCCATTAATTGAGCAGCCGACCTCTCACACCACCGTG
>JBJFHQ010000246.1:0-10442 GCA_051893755.1 Oscillospiraceae bacterium | reverse complement strand
GCTATCCCCGGACATTCACTTACGATTGGTGCTCTCGGCTGCTTTATCCTCTGGTTCGGCTGGTATGGATTCAACGGCGCAGCTGCAACAAGCGGCGCACAGCTTGGCTCCATCTTCCTTACAACAACAATTGCTCCCGCAGTTGCAACAGTTATCTGCATGATCTTCACATGGGTGAAGTACGGCAAGCCCGATGTTTCAATGTGCCTTAACGCTTCACTTGCCGGTCTGGTAGGAATCACCGCAGGCTGCGATGTTCTTGACGCTTATGGCGCTATCATGGTCGGCGTTGTATCGGGACTTCTCGTTCCCTTCGGCGTATGGCTCCTTGATTACAAGCTTCACATCGACGACCCTGTCGGCGCAGTCGCAGTACATATGATGAACGGCATCTGGGGCACACTCGCAGTTGGTCTCTTCGCAACATCCTCCGCACCCGGCTATTCTATCCCCGCAGACGCTTCCGCTGAGGAATTCACAGCTCTTAACGGTCTTTGCTACGGCGGCGGCTTCGAGCTTCTCGGACGTCAGGCTCTCGGCGTTGTATCGGTAGCATCATGGACAGCAGTTACTATCACTATCACATTCCTTATCATCAAGGCTGTTATGGGACTCAGAGTTACAGCTCACGAGGAAGTTGTCGGTCTGGATATCGAAGAGCACGGCATCGAAAGCTCTTACTCCGGATTCGTTATGGCAGTGGACACAGAAGCATATGCAGAGGCAGGCGAGCCTGTTCCCGTTGATTCCGCAGTTCCCGTTGAGACCTACAAGCCCTCCAAGACCACCGACGCAGCTGTTGTATCGGAAGGTTCCAAGTATACAATGGTCTCCATCGTATGCAAGCAGAACAAGTTTGAACCCCTTAAGAAGGCTCTGGCAGATATCGGCGTAACAGGTATCACAGTTACTCAGGTACTGGGCTGCGGCACTCAGAGAGGCGCTGCTGAATATTACCGCGGTACTCCCGTTGAACCCTCGCTGCTGCCTAAGGTAAAGGTTGAGGTAGTCGTATGCAAGGTACCCGTTGAGACAGTCGTAAATACTGCCCGCAAGGCTCTTTATTCCGGTCATATCGGAGACGGCAAGATCTTCGTTTACAATGTTGAGGATGTTGTCCGCGTAAGAACGGGCGAGGTCGGATATGACGCTCTTCAGGATTCCGAGTAATATACTATTATAAATAGCATAATAGTTACACCTTACTTCAATAAATTTATGGCGGACCGCCGTACAGGATGCATGTTCTGTGCGGCGGTCCGCCTTTGCTGCTTTGGGGGAGGAAAATTATTTGCATGAATTTGATATTTTTTTAACAAAATATTGACTTTTGTTTAAAATAATGATATAATAGATTTGCGGGGGATTTGTATGCGGTTTTTTGCGAAATTATCCAAAGGTTACAAAATCGAATAATTTGGTTACAAAAAAACTACAAAAATTTTCCGAAATATATTGACATAATTTGAATATTGTGTTATAATGTATTCAAACTGTGAAATGTGTGCGAAAATCTGTCCTTTTGCGGACGGAATTGCCCGGAGGGATGCCTATGATGAAAACTGATGACAGCATTGTTTCGACTGTGACAAGGGAGGCTGTTGAGATATGCACTCCGTTCAGAGTGTATCTCGTTTCGGAAAAACGTAACTCAAAGGGCGCTCTTCTGAGCTTTAAGCTTTGTCTGGTGGTGCCCGACGAAAAGGACCCCGAAAACGTGGAGGCTGAGCTGCTTATCAATATCGACACGCCTGTGCCCTGCGACTATATCGTTTACAATTTGTCCGACTGGAACGACTGCGTCGATGACGATGCTACCTTTGCATACAGAATTGAAAATTCGGGGGAGCTGCTTTATGAGTAGGGGAGGACACAGCACCGACAGCAAACGCTACTATGACTGGCTGTTTTACGCCTATCAGGACCATATCTCAGCCCTTGTGCTGGCTGAGGATAAAAGATTGTACAGCATGGCGGCGTTTCATTGTCAGCAATGCATCGAAAAATCACTGAAAGCGTATCTTCTCTTTAAAAACAGAAAGCTCTTCGACGGGCATAATCTCACATGGCTGTGCAAACAGGCGGCGATGATGGACCGGAGCTTCACTCAGTGGCTCGGTATCAGCGCTTCGCTCAACAGATACTACATAGAGACCAGATATCCCGCTGATATTCTTCTTGACATCGACAGACAGACCGTTGATGAGCTTATCGACGCGACCTCTGAAATGCTTGACTTTATATGCGAACAGATAAAATTCGACTACAACAGCTATCACAAAAAGATCCGCAGAAAGTAATTGTAGTGCAGATCGATATATGCTATCATTCCGATTAAAGATAAAAATGCCTAAACTATGAACAAAATGTTTGAATATTGCTTAGTTTTATGCAATTTCACAACAGGAATTGAATTTGAAATGTAAGTTTGGTAAAAAAGCAATAATAATACACTGCGATTTAGTTAAATTCACATATTGCTAATTTTTAGTCTGAATGATATAATATATATATTAACATGGAGTAAGCTGTTTTCTCTGCTTGGGCTTTCTTCATGGCAATCTGAAAATCCACTATCGGAGGTGTCAATCTTTAATGAAGACTTTTATTTATACTGCAACCGACGTTAAAGGCAATACCTTTAAAAATCAGAGGATGCAGGCTGAAAACGTGAATGAATTTCTTGATAAAATTCACGAAAAAGGTCTTTTCTGCTCGGCTTACAAGGAGGCTAAGGGCGACGAAGGTAAAAAGCTTCATAAGTTCAAGACGAAAGAGCTTGCTTATGACTGCCGTCAGATGTCTGCGATGATGTCCTCGGGACTTACGCTCGTAAGGTCTCTCGACATTATGACAAAAGAGCAGACAAACGAAAAAACAAGGGCGATATACAGAGATGTATACGAAAACGTTCAGAAGGGTACTGCCTTCTCGGACGCACTTAAAATGCAGGGCGACGCTTATCCCAACTTCTACGTTTCAATGGTAGAAGCGGGTGAGGTCTCGGGTAACCTCGACGTTATCATGAAGAAGCTCGAGGACCATTACGCTAACGAGGAACGTCTGAACAGAAAGATCAAGAGCTCTATGACCTATCCTATCATTCTGGTCGTTCTTTGTATCGCACTGGTCATTGTAATGTTTACCTTCATCATGCCTTCCTTTAAGGATCTTCTTACAGAAGAGGATATGAACGGTCTGACAGGTGCATTGTTTGCATTCGCAGAAAATCTTACCGCTTACTGGTACGTTTACATAATCGCAGTTGCGGTCATAGTCTTCGTTATCAGATATGTTCTTAAGATTCCCGATGTACGTATGAAATTCGACAGGCTGAAGATCAAGATGCCTGCGGTAGGTCCTCTGGTCGTAAAGATCTACACCGCTCGCTTCGGAAGCACGCTTGCAGCTCTTTATTCTTCCGGCGTATCAATGGTAGAATCCCTTGAAAAGAGCGCAAACATTGTCGGAAACGTTTATGTTTCAAAATGCTTTGAAACGGTTGTTGACGAGGTCAAGCAGGGCGAGTCGCTTTCCGTTTCCATTCAGCGTACCGGTATATTTGAGTCGATGTTCACTTCGATCATCTATGTCGGCGAGGAATCGGGTGCTCTCGACAGTATCCTTTTAAAGTCCGCAAACTTCTATCAGGAGGAATCGGACGAGGCTATCACACGTCTGGTAGGATTTATTGAACCTATCCTCATCATCTTCATGGGCGGCGCGATCGGTCTGTGCTTCGTTGCTATCCTTCCTGCGATCTACAACGCTATGGGAAGCATCAGCTAAGGTATCATTCAGTTATTCTATACATATCATGTATATGCCGCAGGAAAACGGCATGCGACGAAATGTTTTATCCTTAAATATCAAACGGCAGGGCGCCGGAAAGCAATATATGCTCGCTGCCGCAGAAGATATCTTTCTGCGGCGGGCAGAGCGTAAAAAATAATTTGTGAGGTGACGAGAATGCTTTCATTTGATATTACCGACAGACATATCCGCATTATCCGCGGAACCGAGAGCAATAATAAAATAAAGGTAGCAGCTGCTGCCACTATTGATCTCGAAGAGGGTCTGATCGTAAATGGTCATATAAAGAAGATTCCCGAAATGGCAACTCTTATCAGTGAAGAGTTGAAAAAGTCAAAAATGTCGGATAAAGAGGCTGTTGTCAGCATCTCATCCAACTTAGTTATCTTTAAGGAGCTCCATATCCCCAAGGCTAAGGGTACTCAGCTCCTTACAATGGTAACCAACCAGATGCAGCACACCATGGGTATCGCAGATGAATACTCTATCTCCTACTCTATCGCGGGAGAGGTCACCGAGGACGGAGTTCAGGCTCTTAAGATCCTCGCAACTGCGTGTCCTTCGGAGGTCGTTGAGTGCTTCAGAGGCGTTTTCAGAATGCTCGACATTCAGCTCAAATCCGTTATGGTATCCTGCAACGCTATCTCAAGAATCATCCTCTCCGATAAGAAGGCAAGCGCTAAGATGCCTATGCTGGCGGTCCAGATCGACCCCACATTCATCAGCCTTAACCTTTATGAGAACAATCAGCTTACATTCTCCCGTTTCGCTTCTATCGACCCCGTTGACTACGACAACTCCGAGGACTACATCTATGAGGCGGTAAACGAGAATATCTACAGAATGTTCCAGTTCCAGAAGACAAGAGATCCCGAGAACCCCATTCAGAACGTTGTGTTCTACGGCGATACCTCTGAGTATATCAGACTTACCAACTCTCTGGAAAATATGGATATCTCCACAAGCCTTCTGGGCGTTCCCAACAACATCGGCGGTTACGAGAACTTCGAGTTCCAGGCTTATGCTAACGCTATCGGTGCTATGTTCAGGAGCAACAAGGAAAGCGAGCGTATCAACCTCCTCGAAACAGACGCTACTGTCGGTAAGACAGAGGCGGGAGCTTCCTTTGCTGTGGGCGTGCTTATCGCTGCAGGTATTTCCGCTGCGGTTATCGGCGTTATCTGTCTGGCTATCGGTATCGGCATCAGCAATACACAGCGCAAGATCGACGATATCAACGCTGAGATAAACAGCGAGGAGACTCAGTCCAAGCTTGCCGAGGTCGACCTTACTCAGGCTAAGATCGACAAGATCGCCGGCTTCAAGAATATGCTCACCAGCGCTACCGAGAATTACAGCAGCCTTCCTATGATAACCTCCGAGCAGTATCTGGAGGTCGAGAACGCATTCGTTGAGTCGGAGTGCAACGGCCTTGAATTCGCATACGAAGAAGGTCAGTATCAGCTTACAGGCTACTGCGACGATCCTACTATCCCTGCGCTTACTGTTCAGTATCTTACCGAGCTTGATATTTTCGATAATATCGAATATACCGGCTATACATACAATAAGGGCGGTCTTACATTTGAATTCCTGGAAGGCGGAAACGCATTCGATGCTATCAAGGACGGCAGCTTATACAACTTCAAGGTGAACGCTATGCTTAAGAGCAGCGCGGTAGAAGAAGCTCTTTATGCTGAGCCTGAAGAAGAGGCTGTTGAGGATGTAGAAATTACGGAAGGCGGTGAAGGCTGATGAGTATGAAGCTTTCATATAGAGATAAGGTTATTTTCATAGCAGTCGTTGTTGTTGCTGTACTGATGATCGGATTTTTCTTCTTTGTAAAGCCGAAGATCTCCGAGTCACAGGACGTTAAGAACAGCCTCGAACAGAAGGAACAGGAACAGGCAGAGGTCAATGCTAAGATCGAGACCCTTCCTCAGCTCCAGAAGCAGCTGGATGACAGCATCAAAGAGGTTGATGATATGCAGGAGGATTTCGTGGAGGAGCAGGAGACCTTCCAGGCTGACCAGTATATCTACGAGCTTCTTGCTGAATCGGGAGTTCAGTTCAGAACTGTAGCTCTCACAGGTGAGCTTGAAGGCGAGCTTAGCCCCTATTTCTACGAAAAGATGTGCACAGCATATGATATCAAGATCAATGCTGACCTTTCCGGAGATTCGCTCCCTCAGGAGGTTTACGACAAGTACTATGAAACATATCCTGAGCCCGCTGAAGGTGTTACGGTTGCAGTAGAAGAGGTTTCCGTTACATTCGGTGTGCCCCTCACAAGCGAAGGCTTTGTTGAATGGGATTATCTGTTTGATGTTATTGATACCATTTCACTCAGCGACAAGACTCTGTATATCAAGTCTATAAGCGGTGGAAATGTTGACGAAGGCGATGCTGAAAAGGATGTTGATCCTTCCGGCGAATTTACAGTTGTTATCGACGTATTCTCCATTCAGCACATGGATACAGAACAGGCAAAATAATTTATGATCTTCCCGCCGCGGTTGTACGAGTATTCGTGCAGCCGTATGGTGGGATATAGATAAGGAAAGATTTTTAACACTAAGAGAAAGGTGGTATTATTATGGCAGAGAGCAAACGGCGGCCTCGCAAGCTTAAAGGCGCTGTACTGGTAATGGTCGTGACACTGTTATTTGTACTGGTTGTAATGCTCCTGGCAACACTTACTGTTGTATCTAACGCAAACAGACGTACCATAACAAAGTACGAAGAAAATCAGGCATATTATACCGCAAGATCAGCTCTTGAGGTTTACATAGACGAAATGCTCGAGGATTATAAGACAGCAGATAATCCGAAAGGTAAGGGCTCTCAGTTAAAAGCTGAGTGGGAAGGCATAAAAAAGCCCAGCGGCGGAGACACGATCTTTACTTTTGCAGATGATGATTCTAAGGACTTGGGAACAAATCTTACAGACGGTAAGGTGCTTACCGGAAAAGAGGATATTTCCAACGGATTCGTTCTTCAGCAGGAAATTTTCTGTAATCTTGTCCCCAAATACTGCGCAAATCTGGACTCTGACGGAACTCTCGTCTCCGACAGCGATAAGGCAGAGGAAAACTGGCAGTCTACAAAGGACGTATGGAGCGGCTATACTGAAGGAAACTCCACCGTTGAATTCACCGCTAAGCTCCCCGAGACCAATAATATTTCCTTAGCAAAGGGAAATGTCGGAACTATGGCTGACAATGGCGAGGTCAAGATCACTGTTGAGCTTCTCAGAATGCTTTACAGAGACAAGGACGGCAAGGTGCTCTATGACGGCGTTACATCCATGTCAAAAATCGACGATGTTAATGATGTGGGATATAACGCAGATGATTTCCATACAGACGGAAAGATCAAGATGTCTGCTATTTCATGGGGCAACACCTATTACAGACTTAAGGTGACCGCTACCACTTCTATCAAGGACAGCACCGGAGCAGTTAATGAATCAACTGTTTCTGTACTGCTTGAACCCAACCCCGGCGTAACACCCGCTTCCTTTACAAAGGCTAAGATAGCGACCAACGGCTCTACCGATGGTGCTAAGGGTAATGCTATCGGCGGCGGCGGCGCTTCAAACCCCGGCAAAGCATATAAGATCGAAAATGACTCGGTTGTAAACGGAAGCTTTGTATATGAATACAGCGCTGTACAGTCTAACTCACAGTCTGACTGGTATATGCCTTCCAAGGGATACTTTGTTGTAAGAGACGGTTATCTTAGCCTGCAGAATGGAAGCATTTTGCGCGGATATGGAAGCTATAACACTTCCGACCCTGAAGAAAGAAATAATCGTCCTGTTGTATACGCTGCTGGTATTGGAGGCAGCAACCATATATATATCGGTCAGCAAAACGAGGCGGTTGATGTTATTGTTTCTGCAAATGGTAATCTCTTAAACTCATATGATACAGAGGGACAGTGGTCTCACGACACAATTAAGATATCCGGTATCCATGATGGCTATAATATAGATATTACTGATTCAACAGGCGGCAAAAATGTTGCATTTGTATGCGGTCCCAATGACACTGAGGTGTATGGAGATATCTACTGTGACGGAGACATGGCTATTCAGGGCTCTAATGACAGCAGTGTGAAATTCCACGGAACTGTATACTGCTCCGGAAATATTTATGTCAAGCAAGGCATGGATATAACCAAGCTGTTTGAGAACAACACTATGTATATCGGCGGTTCTATCTTAAATCCTGACGGAACAGAATACAAGCTCAATGTTGACGGCGATACATCGACCGGAGACGATGAGGGTAAGGAAGATCTCAGCGATGTTCTCCAGTATATCCCCGGCAAAAACGTTAAGGTGGGTCAGGATCAAACTGCAGTAGGCTTTGCTGCAGGAGACTTAGGCTTCCCGTATCCTACAAAGCCTGAGGATGAATTAACTGAGGAGGATTATTACAAGAAGCTTACTCTTCCCGGAAGATCTGAGCCTGTAACTATCAACTCGGTAAAGATGGAGACCAAGAATTTCTGGGATGATTCCGGCAAGATGAAGTCTGCTTTAAAAATGTTCGCAGATAACATCAAATGTGCTGAATCGGATGTCAGCCTTTCGGTAGACAGCTCGGCTCCTATTATGTCAAAGGATCTCAATGGTATCAGTGATACATCTGCCTTTGCCAAGAGAACTGATTACAAATATACCGATAAAAATGGCGCTACAGTCGACGGAAAGCTGTTCGAGAATACCTACAAGAATTCAAAAACAGGCTATGCTCAGTTCCAGCTTGATCTCAGCCGTTTCTGGACTTCCGATACCTTCTTCATCGATGCAAGAACAGACAATGTTCAGGTAGAGATACTGAGCAATACCAGCAACCCGACTGCTGCATCGCCTACATTTATCATTCTCGGCAATAAATCGGTTGTGTTTACTGTCAAGGATAATGCTACGGTACAGTTTGGCGGTATGAAGATATTCACTGAAGATATTTATTCAATGTATAAGAATAAGAGCGTGTTTGAATTCGGAGATGAGGACTACTTTAAGAGTATAGGCAAATCTCCCGATTCTCCTTCTGCTCCCAATATATACTATTATTTTGGCAGCGGCGTTACATTTAATCCCGATAATCTGAGCACCATGCTGTGCGGATACATGTACGCACCCGATGCAACATTCAAATGTACAAACGGTGGAAGCAGTCCGATCACGTACACCTATAACGGCGGTGCATCCAAGACTAAGGATGTCTCGGTAATAGGCTCAATGGTATTCAAGGTAATGGAAACCAACAATAACTTCGGTGTTGGATTTGTTCCTCCCATGGGCTCTGACAACGACAGTAACAACGGCGCAATGATAACCTGGGATAAACAGCAGTGGTTAGGCAGATAAGGAGGTAATGATATTATGAAAAGCAGAAAGCTTAAGGGATTTACCCTTATTGAATGTATTGTTGCTATGGCTCTTATCGGTATTACATCGCTCCTTATGGTTCAGGTCTACGGGACTATTGCTAAAATGAACCAGGACAACAATCGTATCAACAACAGCCTTGAAAAGCAGATGGAGATCGTTGAAAACGAGCTCAAGACTAACAACGGAGATTCTGCCGTTACTGTGACAAGGATCACCAGCTATGATGGCACTGTTGCTACAAAGTGCGATCAGATAACGTTCACCCGCTCAAACACGGGCATGGGTCTTAAGTTCACACAAACTCCTTTGAAATCCGAGGCTGACATTGATATGTATGTTATCGGAATCAACGGCAGCACTACCGACGAATATGTGGTGGACAGCAGCGGAAAGACCTTGGATAACAATACTGTTCGTTACAAGTTTATCCTGCCCAGTCCCGAAGACAACAAGGAAAGCTAAGGGGAGGGTATGAGATGAAAAGAAAATTTAAAGCCTTTACCCTTATCGAGCTTATCGTCGTTATGGCGATCATGTCTATCCTTATGGTGGCTTTGATGAACTTCTACAAGCCCATCAGAGAGACCTACGTGGATTCGTCCATGATCGAGGACATGAGAACTACTCAGGACGGTATCCTCGAGTACCTTGCCGAAAATGTCAAGTATGCGGAAAAGCTGATGATCTTCGACGATGATTCAAGGTATGTATCCTCCTATGAGTATACGGATACTACTTCCCCCACGGGAAAATCCGAAAAGAAGATCAACATGCCCATCAATTCCCCCAAGGACGCATATGACGCATTCTGCATCGAGTATGGTCTGATCAAGGACGATGCTACCGCAACACCTGACTATAACACCATGTCGGGAAGTGAAGGAAAGTACATAAAATCCCTTGAACAGATACATATCATCGTTATCAACCGTTCCGCACTGTACGATATCAACGGAAATGTTGTATCGGGCGCTGATGCGGCAGAAAAGGGCTATAACGGAAGAGTTATCACCAACATCATAGATAAGGACAAAAGTGCATGGAACTTCTATGCAAGAGATTTTGGCAACGCATATGGTCAGCGTCCTGCCGGCAATTCCACAGGAACTACCTACATGGCTCTTGGCGGTGCGTACTACGGAAAGTCCAACTACAATATCTACATAAACGAGGATGAGACAATCTGGTCAGGCTCTTCAAGCGGCAGTCCCAGTATTACCTT
>JBJFHQ010000245.1:0-10467 GCA_051893755.1 Oscillospiraceae bacterium | reverse complement strand
GGGCACCATCGAAAAGCTCAGTGCCTGTCTGAAGCGCTATGAGCTTCCCTGCAGCACAGATATCCCCGTGTCGAAGCTGGCAGATGCCTGCCTTAACGACAAGAAAAGAGCAGGCGGCAGCATTTACATAATCATCTGTTCAGAATGCGGAAGATCATCCGCTGTGAAAATGTCGATAGACGAATTTATGCAGTTTATCGGCTGATATATTTCTCTGTGAAAAAAAGAAAAAGTATGCGGCATGGCCGCAGTACCGAAAGGATCATCTTATGAATGCAAAAATAATTCCCACCCGACTTCAAGGAATTGTCAATGCTCCGTCCTCAAAAAGCTTATCCCACAGATACGTTATCGCCGCTGCTTTGTCGGACGGCGTATCGGTCATCAGAAACGTTACCGATTCAAAGGATATCTCGGCGACTATCGACGCAATGACTGCTCTGGGCGCGGATATTTCCAGAAACGGCTCCGAGATCACCGTCAAGGGCATTTTTGCGGGCAAGACCCGCCCTGCTTCCGCCGATATCGACTGTATCGAAAGCGGCTCTACTCTGCGGTTCATAATCCCCATTGCTGCGGCTCTCGGAACAACTTCCATTTTCCGCGGAAGAGGCAAGCTCCCCGAAAGACCGATAACTCCTTATGTCCGCGAATTCACGGGAAAAAACGTCTCCTTTGACTATAACGGCACAATGCCCTTTTCCGTTTCTGGCAGGCTTTCCGGCGGAGAATATAATCTGGAAGGGGATATTTCCTCACAGTTTATAACGGGACTTCTTTTCGCACTTCCTCTCTGCGCCGAGGACAGCATAATCAGGCTCACCTCGCCGCTCCAGTCCGCTCCCTACGTTAATATGACCATTGACGTGCTCCAGCATTTCGGGATAGAGATAAGCGAGCTTTCACTGGGCGAGCTTCCCGCTTTCCTCATAAAGGGAAATCAGAAGTACATAGCTTCCGACGCTGTGGTCGAGGGGGATTATTCACAGGCTGCATTTTTCTATACTGCAAATGCAATGGGTTCGGTCATCACTGTAAATAATCTCAACGAGGACAGCATTCAGGGCGACAAGGAGATCATGAACATCATCAGAAACTGCGGACTGGCAATGAATCCCTTTACCGTGGACGCGGGGGATATCCCCGATCTGGTGCCTATACTGACCGTTCTCGGAAGCTTTACCAACGGTGTGAGCAGGATAGTAAATGCCGCAAGACTCAGAATAAAGGAAAGCGACCGCCTGACAGCCATTGCCGACGCTCTCAACAACATCGGCGGACAGGTTGAAGCAGGTGAGGACAGCCTTACTATCTATCCTATCAAGCATTTTACCGGCGGCACCGTTGACGCATGCAACGATCATCGTATCGTCATGGCGGCAGCTATCGCAGCTACCCGCTCGCTCAATCCCGTTACCATTATCGGCTGTGAAGCGGTGAATAAAAGCTATCCGTCCTTCTTTGACGATTTCAGAAGCTTAGGCGGAGAAGTCATTTTCAGTGAATAAGAAAGGAATGTTATATATGTCATCATTCTGGAATCACAATATTTCTATCTCTGTTTTCGGTGAGTCTCACGGACCCGCTATCGGAGTTGTAATAGACAATCTCCCTCCCGGAGAGCCTCTCGATGTGGACGCTATCCGCGAGTTCATGGCTCGCCGCGCTCCCAAGACCGACGGTACCACCACCTCCCGCCACGAAGCCGATATGCCCAATATCATGTCGGGTTATCTCAACGGCAGGACCACGGGAACTCCGCTGGCGGCATTCATCAACAATACCGATACCCACTCGCAGGATTACGGCAATATCTCAAAGCTGGCAAGACCCGGACATGCTGATTATACGGGAGCTCTGCGCTATAAGGGATTTAATGATGTAAGGGGCGGCGGTCATTTTTCGGGACGTCTTACTGCGCCTATCGTGTTTGCGGGTGCGGTCTGCGGACAGATACTCGAGCGCCGCGGCATCTATACGGGAACTCATATCGCACAGGTCCATAACATCAAGGATACCATGTTCGACCCCTGCAATATCGACCGCGATCTGATAATCAATCTCCGTCATAAGATATTCCCCTCGATCAGCGACAAGAAGGGTCAGCGCATGAGAGACGATATCCTCCTTGCAAGGGAGAGCCTTGACAGTGTGGGCGGAGTTGTCGAGTGTGCGGTAACAAACGTTCCTGCGGGAATAGGCTCGCCCATGTTCGACGGACTGGAGAACACCATTTCAAGCCTTGTGTTCGGCATACCTGCCGTTAAGGGCATCGAATTCGGCGCAGGCTTTGAAGCTGCTAAGATGCTTGGCAGCCAGAACAACGACGAATTTTACGTTGACGAAAGAGGCCATGTGCTCACAAAGACCAACAATCACGGCGGCATTTTAGGCGGCATTTCAAGCGGCATGCCTATCATTTTCCGCGTGGCATTCAAGCCCACTCCCTCCATAGCACAGCCTCAGGACACTATTGATTACAGTGCAATGACCAACGAGACTCTCGTTATCAAGGGCAGACACGACCCCTGTGTTGCGGTCCGTGCAGTGCCTGTGGTGGAGGCTGCCGCAAATATTGCAGTGCTGTCTCACATGCTGGATTACCCTAACTTCTGAAAGGGTAAGGGTGACTCCGACGAGGACGAGGAAAAGTCCTCCGCCGAAAGCGCAGCTAATAAATAAACAAAGCCCGGGTCCTCCGGGCTTTCTTTTTTAGAAAATAGAGAATAGTGAATAGAGAATAGTGAATAGAGAATAGTGAATAGAGAATAGTTGATAGTTTTTAGTGAATAGTTATCAGCTAATGGCTGATTGCTATTTGATGTTTACTCACAGACGGCTCTTGAAATCCTCGTAGCCGAAGGCTTTCAGGTGCTTCATGCCGCTTGTGGTGTTGTAGTAAATGTCGGGGAGATTTATCCCGTTGAAGGTGTTGTTCTTGCACATTGAGTATATCGCCATGTCGCAGAAAACCAGTCTGTCTCCCGCTTTTAGAGGCTCGTCGAAGGAATAGTCCCCGATAACGTCCCCCGCCAGACAGGTGGCAGAGCCCAGACGGTAAGTATAGGGCTTTTCGCCCGCCTTGCCCGAGCCTATGATGTTCGGACGATAGGGCATTTCCAGCACATCGGGCATATGACATGCTGCGGACGCGTCGATTATGGCGATATCCATGCCGTTTTTCATGGTGTCGAGGACCTCTGCCACAAGGAAGCCCGCATTCAGCGCCACAGCCTCGCCAGGCTCAAGATATACCTGCACGCCGTACTTCTGCTGAACATAGTCAACCACCTTTATCAGCCGATAGATGTCGTAATCGGGACGGGTGATGTGATGTCCTCCGCCGAAATTCAGCCACTGCATCTGCGAAAAATACTTCCCGAATTTTTCCTCGGCGGCGTGGACTGTCCGCTCGAGGGTATCGCTGTTCTGCTCGCACATGGTGTGGAAATGAAGTCCGCTTATGCCGTCAAGGGCGGTATCGTCGAAGTTTTCAAGAGTTGTTCCCAGTCGGGAGCCTGTGAAGCAGGGATTGTAAATATCCGTTTCGATCTCGGAATATTCGGGATTTATGCGTATGCCGCACTTTATCTCCCTGCCGCAGGACTGCACCTTATCACGGAATTTCAGCCACTGGGCGCAGGAGTTGAACACCATATGGTCGCATATCGCGGTCAGCTTGTCCATTTCCTCGGGACGATATGCGGGGGAGTACACGTGGACCTCGCGGTCTCCCATGTATTCTTTACCGAGCATTGCCTCGTGAAGTCCGCTGGCGGTGGTGCCGTCCAGATATTCTGCGATAAGCGGATAGGTCTCGTACATGGAAAACGACTTCTGTGCAAGAAGGATCCTGCAGCCCGTGTTCTCGCGGACGTATTTCAGAGTTTCGAGATTTTTTCTGAGCAGTCCCTCGTCGGTGACGTAGCAGGGCGTTTTCACCGAGTATATATCAAATAAGTCAAAGCTTGTTTTCATACGATCATCTCCCGTTATTTTTTCGGTATGTCCACAAATTCGATATTTTCAAGCTGGCTGGTCAGATTTCTCTTCACACCGTCTCTGAATTCCTGCCGAAGCTGTGCCTGTTCGGCTTTTTCCTCGGCGGTGAGACCCTCGGCGGTCTTGGATTTGCGTGCAAGCTCGTTGATACGGTCAATTTTTTTCTGTTCCATAGTGATTTCCTTTCGATAAAAAAGACGGACAGCATAGCACCGTTCGTCCTTTATTATTGTTATTTTCCGCAAAGCGCAGATTCGCGCTTGATAAGTGTATGCGCCATGATAACATGCCCCGAATGCTCCGCATTGTTCAGCATATTGTCCAGCAGGCTTTTCATAACACGATAGCCCATATCATAACCGGGCTGTGCTATGGTGGTAAGTCCGGGAGTATATACTCTTGCCATGAGACTGTTGTCAAAGCCCATGATGTCGATGTCCTTTCCTGCGGTAAGACCACGTGCTTCCGCAGCCTTTATGGAGGCTATGGCAAGCAGGTCGGAGATGCAGAATACCGCTGTGGGAGGGTCGGGGAGATCGAGGAGCTTATTAAAGCCCTTGATACCGTCGGAGTATTCATAGGAGCCGTGGAATATCAGGGATTCATCCACCTCGATGCCATGCTTTTCAAGAGCCATGCGGTATCCCTTTTCACGGTCGATAGAGGACGGAGCCAGCTTGTCTGCGCTTATCAGACCGATGCGCTTATGTCCGCCGTTTATGAGAGCCTCTGCGGCATCAAAGCCTGCCTTAACGTCGTCAACGGTGACGGTCAGTATATCCGCTCCCTCCACGCGCTCGCAGCAGAGAGCGATGTTATATTTATCCTTCAGACTGTTGATAGTAGCGGCATCAAGGCGGGTGCCCAGGAATACTGCGCCGTCAACGGTCTTGTTGTATATCATGTTCAGCAGACGTATCTCAAGATTTATATTTCCGTTGGTGGTGGCGATAAGAACATCATAATTGGGAGCTGCCGCGTCCTGCATGCCCCTGATGATATCGCTGTAGAAGGTATGCTCGGTGGAGGGAATGACCGTCAGGATCATGTTGGTCTCACATTTGCGGAGATTTCTTCCCAGAAAATTGGGACTGTAGCCCAGCTCCTTAATGGCGGAATTGACGAGCTCCGTAGTCGCCTCGGACACAGTTGCAGTGTTGTTCAGCACCCTTGACACAGTCGCCACGGAAACTCCCGCAGCCTTTGCAACATCTTTTATCGTTACGCTCATAACCGCCATCTCCAATTCATTTATAGATATAATTTTATTTTAACACATTATGTAACCGTATTCAATCCGCAAAATAGACGAATTTATTAAAAAAACGGCAACAATTTGCACAGATAATGTATTATCTCACAGTATTTTCTCGTCGTCCTTAAGAGGGCGAAGCTCTGCGTTGTATTTCGCCTTTTTGCGTGCCTCACGCTTTGCCTCCTGCTGCGGCGAGAAGTAATTCATTATCACTGCGGCGAAAACCAGCACAGTTACCGAGATGACGGGATATATCCGACCGATAAGCGGCTCGGTGTACTGTTTGGGGATCCTTTCGTTTGGAATTGCGGCGAGGACATTTATTGCATAAATATATCCCGCAGAGCCTATTATATTGAAAACGGAGGGAATTATCATTCTGCCCTTTCCCATGAATATTACGGCAAGCGTCAGGAAAAACGTGGATATGAACAGCGCTATCCCCGCATTTTCGTACTTGTTCATATACAGCCCGATGCCGCCCATGACATTCAGAAACAGCGCGCATATCACAAGTGCGATGACTGTGACCACATTCACGGCAGTCTTTGCTTTTCTCCAGCTGCTTTTATCCTTTTCGGCGGATCTCTTTTTGATAACGACCATCTCCTTTGGGACTCTGTGTACTTTTATTATTGTACCACATCGTCGGGATATTTTCAAGAATATTTTTACTCTGATGAAAAATTTCATCATTTTAACGTGAAACATAAATAATTTAATAATTTTTTCACAAAAACACTTGAAAAAAAATCCTATTGATGTTATAATAAAAATAATTATTGATTTTTTTTGAAGGGATGATAGGCTTTTGAACTGGATAGAAGTGAATATTTATACCACATCCGAGGGCGTTGACCCTGTGTGCGGATGTCTGATGTGTATCGGGATAAACGGCTTTGCTATCAAGGATTCCAAGGATTTTGAGGATTTTCTGGAGCGCAAGGACGGCAACTGGGACTATATCGACGACGACCTTATGGAAATGCGCACCTGCGAGACCTGCGTTACCGTGTACATCGCCGACAATGCTCAGGGGGCGGATATTTTTGCTGCTTTAAAGGAGCAGATGACCTCTCTTAAGGCAAGAGATACCGAGGATAAATTCGGACGGCTCGCTATCGAGACCTCGGGCATCAGGGAAGAGGACTGGGCTAACAACTGGAAGCAGTATTTCAAGCCTATCGAAGTGGGCGGAAGGCTCCTTATCAAGCCATCCTGGGAGACCTATGACAAGAACGACGGACGCACTATCCTTGAAATTGACCCCGAATCCAGCTTCGGCACCGGTCAGCACAACACCACAAGGCTCTGTCTGGAGCTTACCGAAAAGTATCTGAAAAAGGATATGCGCATGCTGGACGTGGGCTGCGGCAGCGGAATTCTTTCCGTTGCGGGATATCTGCTTGGCGCAAGGGAATGCACCGCTGTGGATATCGACAGCAACAGCGTCAGAATTGCAGGGGAGAATGCGGAGAAGAATCATATCCCTGCGGACAAGTACACTACCTTCTGCGGGAATATCATCGGCGATGAAAAGCTCCGCTCGGATATCCTCAAAAACGGCAAATTTGAGATACTTACCGCAAATATCGTGGCGGACGTGCTTATCGCCATGGCACCGCTGTTCAAGGATTTCCTCGTGAAGGACGGTATCCTTATCATTTCGGGCATCATAATCGAGCGCTGCGAAGAGGTACTCGCTGCAATGAGGGCGCAGGGCTATACTCAGCTGGAGATAAAAGAGGACAACGGCTGGGCTGCGGCGGCATTTTCTGTAGACAGCTGATCTTTTTAATATGGGGGACATATTATGTACAGCATCGCATATGTATCAAATAACAGGATATTCATAAATAAAGACGGCAAAAATACCGAGCTTTCCTGCGGGAGAATAGACTCCTACAAGGAGACCCTTGCACAGATACGCAGGCGCAACGAATGGAAGACCACCGGCACGGGCGCTCAGTTCATTGGCACGGCTCGCATGCAGGACGACGAATCGGAAATTTACGCCGAGATAGGCGGTATCGGCATCAGCGGAGACCGTCTTATCTACGGCGTTCGTCTGGACGAGTCGGGAAGCATTTACTCCCGCTCGCTGGACCCTGCCGACAAGAGCGAGAACCTTATCATTTCCGGAAAGGATATCTTCCCGGGACGGATAGACTGTCTTAACGGAAAGGCGGCGGTCTCCTGCGGCGAGAACAGCTCCGAAAAGCACATTGCTGTGTACGACATAAGCGGCTCGGGCTGCCACGAGTACACCGACGGCGACAGCATCGAGGAAGCCCCCTCCTTCGACGGAGAGGACAGGATATACTTTTCCACTGCGGGATATGCGCGGAATCAGTCGGGCGCTATCGCCGCAGTCCAGAACAAAAGCGTGGTCTGCCTCGATACAAAGCGGCTTTCCATGGACGAGGTGCTTTCCGACGAGAAATACGATTTCCTCTGTCCCGTGTCCGACGGACATGGCGGACTGTACTGTATCCGCCAGAAGGCAGGCAGCGAAAAGCAGAGCGAGGGCGGCAGTATCTTTATGGATATCATTCTTATCCCGTACAGGATATTCCGTGCGCTGTTCGGCATGCTGAATTTCTTATCAAAGGCGTTCGGCGGCGAGGCGCTCAAAAGCGGCGGCGACTCCAAGGCTAAGCAGAAAAGCGAAAAGGAAATGTTCATTGAGGGGAATCTAATCAACGCCGAGAAGAACATCAAGGACGCCGAGAAAAACGGAGAGACGCACCCAGGCTTTATGTCCGCAGACCGTGTGCTGATACATATGGCTCCCGACGGAAATTACGATATTATCCGCAAAGGCGTGCTGGATTATGCGCTGCTCTCCGACGGCAATATTGCCTTTTCCAACGGAAGATTTATCATCATCGCCGACGAAAAGGGAGAGGAGATATCTGCCTTTAAAGCTGACAGAGCTTTGTACTTAAAGGAAGTAATTTAATTTATAAAGGTGAAAAAATGAGCAGAAAAAAAGAATACAACGACGAAAGTATCAAAATTCTTAAGGGCGAGGACAGAGTAAGAAAACGTCCTGCGGTAATCTTCGGCTCGGACGGATTGGAGGGCTGCAAGCACTCCGTTTTTGAGATAATCTCGAACTCTATCGACGAGGCGAGAAGCGGCTACGGAAACAGGATAATCCTTACCCGTTACAGGGACAACTCCATAGAAGTGGAGGACTTCGGCCGGGGCTGCCCCGTGGACTGGAACGAAAAGGAACAGCGCTTCAACTGGGAGCTGGTCTACTGCGAGCTGTATGCGGGCGGTAAGTTCGACAACAACGGCAGCGGTGACTATGAGTATTCTCTCGGTCTGAACGGTCTGGGTGCCTGCGCTACACAGTATTCTTCGGAATATATGGACGTGGAGGTACACCGCGACGGCAATAAATACTCCCTTCATTTTGAAAAGGGAGTTAACATCGGCGGTCTGAAAAAGGAAACTCTTAAGTCCGACAAGAATCGCACGGGCACAAAGACTCGCTGGAAGCCCG
Source organism: Oscillospiraceae bacterium (assembly GCA_051893755.1). Lineage (GTDB taxonomy): Bacteria > Bacillota > Clostridia > Oscillospirales > Ruminococcaceae > RGIG4694. The sequence continues at coordinate 1,696 of JBJFHQ010000245.1, read as the reverse complement.
ACCTTGAAGTGTTCACCGACATCAACATCGAACGTGAATATTTCGAAGAGATAATGAAAAAGCAGGCTATCGTCAATTCGGGCGTGCAGTTCGTGTTCCGCTTTGAAAACGAGAACGGCGGCTTCGACGAGGAGATATTCTGCTACGAAAACGGCATTGCAGATTATCTGAACGAGGTCCTCGGGGAAAATTCCATGACCACTCCCCAGTTCTGGCAGTGCGAGAGAAAGGGACGCGACCGCGCGGACAAGCCCGAATACAAGGTCAAGCTGTCGGTGGCAGTGGCTTTCTCCAACAAGGTCAAGCTGTCGGAATATTACCACAATTCCAGCTTCCTTGAGCACAAGGGCGCTCCTGAGGACGCTGTGAAAAAAGCCTTCGTTTCCCAGATCGACGCTTATCTGAAGGCAGAAAACAAGTACAACAAGGGCGAAACAAAGATACGCTTCGAGGACGTGGAGGAAAGCCTTGTGCTGGTGTCCTCGTCATTTTCCACTATCGCATCATACGAGAATCAGACCAAGAAGGCTATCACTAACGCCTTTATCCGCGATGCAATGACCGATTTTTTAAAGCATCAGCTGGAGGTCTATTTCATTGAAAATCCCGACGAGGCTGCTAAGATCGGCAATCAGGTTCTGGTCAACAAGCGCAGCCGCGAATCTGCGGAGAAAACACGCATTAACGTAAGCAAGAATCTGACCGCAAAGGTGGACCTCTTAAATTCGGTGCAGAAGTTCGTCAACTGCCGCACTAAGGACGTTTCCCGCCGCGAGATATACATTGTGGAGGGTGACTCTGCGCTGGGCTCCGTCAAGACTGCGAGAAATTCCGAGTTTCAGGCGGTCATTCCCGTAAGAGGAAAAATACTCAACTGCTTAAAGGCGGATTACAACAAGATATTCAAAAACGAGATAATCACCGACCTTATCAAGGTCTTAGGCTGCGGTGTGGAGGTCAAGACTAAGGCGAACAAGGACCTGTCCAACTTCGATATAAATAATCTTCGCTGGAACAAGATAGTTATATGCACGGATTCCGATGTGGACGGCTTTCAGATACGCACACTTATCCTGACTATGCTGTACAGGCTCACGCCTACGCTTATTCAGGAGGGCTATGTGTATATCGCCGAGTCTCCGCTGTTTGAGATAACCACCAAGAAAATGACCTACTTCGCATACGATGAGCGCGAAAAGACGGAGATACTCAAAAAGATAGGCAGCGAAAAATACAGGATAGAGCGCTCAAAGGGACTGGGCGAGAACGAGCCCGAAATGATGTCACTGACAACAATGAACCCCGAGACCCGCCGTCTTATCAAGGTGAATCCCACCGACGCCGAGGAGACCTTTGCTATGTTTGATATGCTCTTAGGCGACAATCTTCAGGCGAGAAAGGACTTCATCGCCGAGAACGGCAGCGAATATCTGGAGCTTGCGGATATTTCGTAAGCGGGAGAAAAAGCTATGCATACGGTATTATTGTGTTTACTCTTTTTTGTTGGTGTTCCGATATTTCTGACGATAGTAAATATTACCCGTTTTTTTACAAAAAAGCAATACAAGAAAATATATGATGTTCTCATTTGTGTTCTGGGACCGCTGTTCACCGGGATATACCTGGTGGCATTTGCTTCTGACGGAAAAGAGTATTATGAGCCTGTCATACTTGGCGGAGGTTATGCGGGACTGCA
>JBJFHQ010000244.1:0-2260 GCA_051893755.1 Oscillospiraceae bacterium | reverse complement strand
GAACAGCTGGGACTGTTGGAAGGCTCGCCGAAAATGAAGCTGCGCCGCATCGACCTTGGCAAATGCTGCGGAGAGTATTTCATAAGCAGCGTATCTCTGGGCTTTGACAGCGCTGTCCGCAAACGCAGCGAAAAAATATCCGAAAAGCTCCCCAAAGCCGCTCCCCTGTCGGAAAAGCTGGGCTTTGCGGCTTCTCTTATGGGTAACAAGAAATACTCGGTGTATGCGAATTTCCTCGTGTCCCACACCGCAAACGGCATAACAAGGCGGTATCCTCTGACAAAAACTCTGGAGCATACCCTTATCGCCGTCACAAATTCCGGCTGGTGCGGAAGATTTTGTCCTGCGCCGAATGCCGTGCTGAATGACGGTCTCCTTGAAATGGCAGTGGCAGAGCCCTGCAATTTCGCCGAGGTATGCGCCGCAGCTCCCATGTACAGAAAGGGCGTGGCGGATATTTCCGGCAAGGTCAGATACTACTCTGTGATAAAGGGAGAATTTACATCAACAGACGGCGAGCCGTTCGCGATACTCCTTGACGGAAAGGAAATAGTCACCGAAAGAGCAGACATCAGCATAGAACCGAAAGCACTGAAAATTTGCACTTCAATATTCAATGAGCAGCTAAGAAAGGATATAAAATGAAGATAAAATTTCATCTCCCCGATTTTTACGGGAATATTAAAATGAACCTGCTTTTCGCAGACGAGATCAAACGCCGTCCCGAATATTTCTACGATAATATCGAGATAGGCTCGTCCTACGGCTGTTTCCCGCCTGCTCTGTGGAACGGCGGACGTACAGTGATAGGCGCAGTCCGCAGACAGCAGATAGAGGACACCATCAAGGAGTACAACTCCCGCGGCATACCTATCCGCTACACCTTCACAAATCCTCTTATCACCGAAAAGGACCTGTCCGACCCATTCTGCAACATGATTACCCGCGTTGCTGAGAACGGACTGAACGAGATAATCGTCAACAAGCCCTGTCTGGAAGAGTATATCAGGAATAAATACCCGAAATATCCCCTTATCTCCTCGACGGTCAAGCAGATAGAGGACCTTGACGAGCTGAAAGCAGAGCTGGAAAAGGACTACAAGCTGGTGGTCTTAGACTACAACTGGAACCATGATTACAAGGTCTTGGAACAGCTTCCCAACAAGGATAAGATAGAGCTTCTGGTGAACCCCTACTGTGCGCCCCACTGCAAGCGCAGAAAGGCTCACTATGAATATCTGGGCAAACAGCAGATAATGCACAATGCGCAGGTGTTCGGAAATGAAAAGCAGATGCTCAGGCCCGTGGACCGCGGAGAGTTTTCCTGCCAATATCAGAGCTACGATTTCTACCGCACCACAAAGCTGGGCAATCACATCTCAAACAAAGCGATATATGAAAAGTACGTCCCCATGGGCTACAGCAACTTCAAGATAGAGGGCAGGATGATGCACCCCGTCGATGTGCTGGAAAGCTACATATACTATCTGGTAAAGCCCGAATACCGTGACGAACAGCGTGTGAAATATCTCAAAACGCTGCTTACTCCGAAGGGAAAATAATAACAGCAAGCACACCCGCAAGTTCATTCTTACGGGTGTGTTTTTCATTCACAAACCTCAAACAAAACGCTGCCAAAAGGCGCAAGCCTGCAGGTAAAGCTATAGTCCTTTCCCTTGTGAGGGATATCCTCCGATATGATAACTCCGTCGTTCACAAAGCCGCCTCCGCTGTATATGCAGCTGTCGCTGTTGATCATCTCACGGAGCCTTACCCTGTCTCCCACGGCTATCCGAAAGCTGTCGTAACGTTTGTCCGAGGTGTTCATCACGAAGATAACACTCTGTCCGCCGGCAGTCCTGCGGAAGGCGTACACACATTCCTCATACGCCGAATTTTCCAGCCATTCAAAGCTTGCCATGTCATACTCACCGATATACAGCGCAGGATTATATCTGTACACCAGCGACAGATCACGGAACAATCTGTGAAAGCTGTCATGGAGCGGATATTTTAACAGCTCCCAGTCAAGCTGACGTGTTTCGTCCCATTCACGGAACTGTGCCGTTTCGTTGCCCATGAAATTCAGCTTTTTCCCCGGGTGAGCGAACATATACATATATAATGTGCGGCACTGCGGGAACTTCACATCATAATCTCCCCACATCTTCTGGATTATGGTGGCCTTTCCGTGGACCACCTCGTCATGGGAAAAGGACAGTATGAACAGCTCATTATAAAAATACTCCATTGAGAAAAG
>JBJFHQ010000243.1:0-10539 GCA_051893755.1 Oscillospiraceae bacterium | reverse complement strand
CGCGGTTATACAGTCTGAGAAGACTGTCGTGGAGCGTGCTCATGCCCTGACGTGCGCCCGACTGCATGGAGGATTCCATCTGAGGCAGCTTGTTGGAACGTATCTGGCTCTTTACCGCATCTGTTCCGATGAGTATCTCAAGAGCGGCAACACGGCCCTTGCGGTCTGCAGTGGGCACCAGAGTCTGGGAAACTACGCCCTGGAACATGTTTGCGAGCTGTGCTCTTGCCTGCTCCTGTGCATGGGGAGGGCATGCGTCGATGATACGGTCGATAGTCTGTACCGCACTTGATGTATGGAGCGTACCGAGAACGAGGTGTCCTGTTTCGGCAGCGGTCATTGCCAGCGAGATAGTCTCGTAATCGCGCATCTCTCCGACGAGGATAACGTCGGGATCCTCACGGAGTGCACTTCTCAGCGCATCACTGAAGGTAGCCACGTCCTTGCCGACCTCACGCTGATGAATGGTAGCCTTAGCCTGAGTATATCTGTACTCGATAGGGTCCTCGATAGTGATGATATGGCAGGCGCGGTGCTTGTTTATGTAATCTACGATTGAGGAAAGTGTGGTGGATTTACCGGAGCCTGTGGGACCGGTAACAAGGATAAGTCCTCTCTTTTTGGAGGCAAGCTCTGTGAGTATGGGCGGCATTTTCAGCTCTTCGAGAGTGGGTATCTTATCGTTTAAGAGTCTTATGCAGCAGGCAAGCCTTCCGCTCTGTCTGAACACGTTTACACGCTGGCGGAGCCCGCCGTCCAGCTCAAAGCTGAAGTCGATATCGTTGCCCGTGGTGAGAAGCTGTTCCTGTTCTGCGGTCAGAATGGAGAGAATGGTGCGGTTGACTACCACATCGGAAAGCTCCTTAAAGTTCTGCAGCTCGCCGTTTACTCTTACAACTGTGGGAGCGCCTACTGTCAGATAGATATCCGATGCGCCCATATTTCTTGCTTCAAGGATAAATTCATCAAAGGTCATATTATCGGCTCCTTTTCTTACTTGATCTTGAACTGTATACCGCTTGCGGACAGATATACCTCGTTGGACATATTTGCGATGCGCTGGTTGATATTTCCGAGTATCTCTCTGAACACAGCCTGCTCCCTGTTGTCGGGAGTTACCGAGAAGCCTGTTTCGAGAGTGATAGTGATCATGTTTCCGTCAACCACCATGATCTTGTCGTACATTTCGGTGACATCGGCGATGACCTTTTTTTCAACAGCCTTTTTGGTCTCCTCGCTCATGGAAGCGATGTCGGAGCACATGTCCGACATAACAGCGGAGGTATATGCAGCCAGATTGTCGAAGATAACGAATTTATGGTCGGTTATAAGCTCAGAGGGGTCCTTTTTCACGCCTGTCTTAATGTCCCATTCAACGAAGTTCTGCTTGTTGCCGAATTCGATGCGTCCCTTGGTATCGGCATCGAGAGTATCTGCCACGCAGAGATAGAGCACATAATCGCACGCCGAAAGATAGGACGCTGCCCATCTTGACTTGCCGCTTGCCGCACCGCCTGTGACGAGAATAGTTTTTGACATTTAAAATCATTCCTTTCTTATGATATGCCGGGGTGTACCGGCGTACTGTTTGATTTTGACGAAGCGCCCGTACAAAAGCGCACACTATACGTACATTTAGTATAGCATATTTTTCTGCATTTGTAAATAGAAAAATAATAATTTTTTTAAAAATTGTTTTTTGAACTGAGATCCGATATGAAACGGTATGAAAAATGCCCTCATCGGCAGACGCTGCTTAGTCTGCCGATGAGGGCTATGAGCTTTATTTTTATTTGCGGCGGAGATCAGGATATATCTGCGGACTGCATTTTTCTGAGGAATGCCTTGGTCCTTTCGTTGGAGGGATTGTCTATGACGTCGGAAGGCTTGCCCTGTTCCACGATAACTCCGCCGTCCATGAAGATGACCCTGTCCGAAACGCTTCTTGCGAAGTCTATCTCGTGGGTGACTATCACCATGGTCATCTTCTCGGCGGCAAGCTCCTTGAGCACCTTAAGTATTTCCGCAGTGAGCTCGGGGTCGAGAGCCGAGGTGGGCTCGTCGAAGAATATCATCTTGGGCTCCATGGCAAGAGCGCGGGCAATGGCTATTCTCTGCTGCTGACCGCCCGAAAGCTGATATGGATAACAGTCCGCCTTGTCGGCAAGCCCCATCTTTTCAAGGAGTGAGCGGGCTTCCTTCTCAGCCGCAGCTTTGTCCTTTTTGCGCACGTGAATGGGCGCATCTGTGATGTTTTTCAGCACCGAATAGTGGGGGAACAGATTGAAATTCTGAAAAACAAGACTGAAATAGCTCTTGATATGCTCCAGTGTTTTCTTGTCGGCGTACACCGATCTTCCGCCCATTTCGGTGACAGCCGCCTCTCCGCAGTAGGACATGCTGCCGCCGTCAACGGTCTCCAGCATGGAGATACAGCGCAGGAACGTGGATTTTCCCGAACCGCTGGGGCCTAATATAGAAATGACCTCGTTTTCTGCCACCGACAGGCTTATGTCCTTTAATACTTCAAGCTCTCCGAAGCTTTTTCTGATATTTTTAACTTCAAGCAGATCCATGATGCAGCCTCCTTAAGCGTAGTAGTTAAGCTTCTTTTCGATCCTTTCCATTACGAAAGCAACGATGAAGTTGAATATGTAGTAGAATACTCCTGCGATGAACAGCGGCATGATAGTCGTCTGCGCTGCGGAGATCTGCTTTGCGAGGGTGAACATCTCGGTGCAGGAAAGAGCGAATGCCAGCGATGTGTCCTTTACAAGGGTGATGACCTCGTTTGTGACCGAGGGGATTATATTCTTGACCATCTGGGGGAACACTATCCTGAAAAATGTCTGCGACTTGCTGTAGCCCAGTATTGCAGATGCCTCGTACTGTCCCTTGGGCACTGCCTGGATGCCGCTGCGGTATATCTCCGCGAAGTATGCGGCGTAGTTCAGCGAGAAGCCTATGATAACTGCGTAAAAGCGGTAATCCGACGTGAGCTGTACTCCGAACAGATAATAGGGCCCGAAGAATACCACCAGCAGCTGCAGCATCAGGGGAGTTCCTCTCATTATGGATATGTAGAGCTTGATCAGCCAGCGCAGGGGAGCAAATCTGCTCATTCTGCCAAAGCAGATGAGAAGTCCCAGCGGCATGGAAAACAGCAGCGTCAGGAAGAATATGGACAGCGATGTGAGAAGTCCTTTGAGAAGCTGGATGGATATGTCTCCCAGTCGTGCAAGGAAGCTGTCCTTTTCCGCAGCTGTCGCTCCTGCGTCGATGTAGGTGTCGTCTGCGCTGAGACAGACGCTCTCTTCCAGTCCCCATTTTTCGGCGATGTCGTAAAAGGTGCCATCGGCGAGCATTTCAAGGAGCGCGGTCTGTACCTTGTCCCGAAGCTCGGTGTTGCCCGGACGGAAGCCGATAGCGTACTGCTCCGAGGACAGCCGTTCGTCAAGGACGGTATATCCGCCGCCCCGGGACTCTATCTCATAGTTTGCCACGCCGATGTCCATACAGATAGCGTCCACTGCGCCCGATTCCAGATTTAAAAATGCGCTGTTGTAGTCGCCCACCTGCTGGAGCTCCTTAAAGGAAGCGCAGAGCGCCTTGTTTTCGTCTGTTGCGTCGTCGGAGGTCAGCGCTGCCAGTGCGGAGCTGTCCGACTGGACTGCCACTATCCTGCCTGCCAGCTGTGAAAGCTCGCTCACGTCCGAATCGCTGCGGACAATAACTACCTGCGAGTTGTCCACGTAGGGCGTGCTCCATGTGTACTTGTCCTCTCTGCCGTTCATGGTGAAGCCGTTCCAGATACAGTCAATAGAGCCCGAATTCAGCTCCATATCCTTGGAGTTCCACTCGATAGGCTGTTTTTTGAGGATCCAGCCGTAACGCTCACAGACCTCCTCTGCCAGATCGAGGTCGAAGCCCACATATTCGCCGCTGTCGTCCTTGTAGCCGTAGGGAGGAAATTCTGCGTCGAAGCCGACGATGAACACGTTGTCCTCGCTTGATGCGAAGCACCCTATTGCGGAGGATACGGCGACAGCCGCCGCAACAGCCGCTGCCGCAAATATTTTCAGCCATTTTTTCATATCATGCAGCCGTCCTTTCATTGTTAATAGCTTATGTCATTATAACATATTGTTAACGGGATAATGTGTATGAACTATTTCTGTACAATGTATATTTTGTGATAATAGGCAGGCTATCCCTCGGACGGGACGGCGGCTTTTTGTATTTATGCACCGAATACTGTATATTATTACATTTATACCGTATAAAATGGCAATTATACAATCAAAATGTGAATAAAAGGCGAAAATTAAGGATTTTTATGCAAATCCTCTTGACATTTGCGGAAAAGAGTGTATAATAATAAGTATGTTACGGAATCGGTTTTCCGAAAATAATCTATTTCTCGTTCAGGGAGGATATTATAATGAATAAGGTCACAAGAAAAAAGGATATTAAAAAGGTGGTTCTCGCATATTCCGGCGGACTTGATACTTCTATCATTATTCCGTGGTTAAAGGAAAACTACAACAACTGCGAGGTCATCGCTGTTTCAGGCGATGTGGGACAGGGCACCGAGCTTGACGGTCTGGAGGAAAAGGCTCTTAAGACAGGCGCTTCCAAGCTCTATATCGAGGACCTCCGCAAGGAATTTGTTGAGGAGTTCGTATTCCCCACAGTAAAGGCTCAGGCTGTTTATGAGAACAGATATCTTCTCGGTACATCCTTTGCACGTCCTATCATCGCTAAGAGAATAGTTGAGATCGCCAAGAAGGAAGGCGCAGACGCTATCTGCCACGGCTGCACAGGCAAGGGCAACGATCAGGTGAGATTTGAGCTCACTATCAAGGCTTTCGCTCCCGAAATGGAGATAATCGCTCCCTGGAGAGAATGGGACATCGTTTCCAGAGACGAGGAGATCGACTACGCAGAGGCTCACAATATTCCTCTTAAGATATCCAGAGAGACCAACTACTCCAAGGACAAGAACCTCTGGCACATCTCTCACGAGGGCATGGACCTTGAGGACCCCGCAAACGAGCCTCAGTATAACAAGCCCGGATTCCTTGAGCTGGGAGTTTCCCCCGAACAGGCTCCCGACAAGCCCGAGTATGTTACTATCCACTTTGAAAAGGGTATCCCCACAGCTATCGACGGCGTGGAAATGGACGGCGTGGCTCTTATCGAAAAGCTCAATGAGCTGGGCGGAAGAAACGGTATCGGTATCGCAGACCTGGTTGAGAACCGTCTTGTGGGCATGAAGTCCAGAGGCGTTTACGAAACACCCGGCGGAACTATCCTTTATCACGCTCATGAGGTGCTGGAGACTATCACCCTTGACAAGGCTACATATCACTACAAGCAGAAGCTTGCTATCGAATTTGCTGAGCTGGTATATGACGGTCAGTGGTATACTCCTTTAAGAGAGGCTATGTCTGCATTCGTTGATTCCACTCAGGAGACCGTTACAGGCGATGTTAAGCTCAAGCTCTACAAGGGCAACATCATCAACGCAGGAGTTACTTCTCCTTATACCCTCTACGATGAAGAGGTCGCTACATTTGACGAGGACCACGTATACAATCAGGCTGATTCCGCAGGCTTTATCAACCTGTTCGGACTGCCTATCAAGGTAAAGGCTACTCTTGACGCAAAGAGAAACGCAAACAAGTAATTTCAGTTAATAACGCTGTATCGGGGGACAGTATCCGCTGTCCCCTTATGCAGTTTTAATGATAGTATAAATATTCGGAAAAAAATCGTATATAATAATGAGGACAACAAGATCACAGGGAGTTATCATATGAATAAAATCAAGAAAATAATCGCAGCGGCAGCTTCGGCTGTGCTGGTTCTTATATTGATGTGCGGCTGTGAGAGCAGCAGCGAACAGGCAGAATATGAACGACTTAAGGCAGAGATAGTCGGAATGTGGATGGACGAGGGCGGTCCCACTGTGGATACAAACAATCCCTTCGGAAAAAGCCTTAAGTTTTACGAATTCACCTCTTCGGGCGAGGTGTTCTATCATTATGTATTTATGAGCGAAGAGGCGGGCGTGCCCAGTGACGGTACAATGCAGACCTCCACATATTATCTGGACAAGAATATGCTTGTGAATGTGACAGGCAGCGAGGAGGGCGGTACTCTTCAGAAAACAGGAGCGTATATCGAAATAAACGGCGATACCATGATCATGTCCAATAATTCGGGCTCATCCAATTATACCAAGCTTTCTGTTGAGGACGCCACAGGCTACTACGTTTACTACAAGGACGAGGCTCTCTACGAAAAGCAGCAGCTGTTGATGAACGGCGCAGATGAAATCATTGATAATTCGGAAGCGGAAGATGCTCAGACCGAAAACACAGAGTCCGAGACTGTTTCCGAAAGTACGGAAGAATAATAAAACAGGAGAAATAATATGGCTAAAATGATGTGGGCAGGAAGATTTTCCTCCGAGGCAGACCCTAAGGTCAACGATTTTAATTCATCTATATCCTTTGACGCAAGAATGTACCGTCAGGATATCAGAGGCTCCATAGCGCATGCAAGAATGCTGGGGGACTGCGGTATTATCGAAAAGTCCGAAAGCGAGAAAATAATTGAGGGTCTGCAGGGCATACTTGCGGATATTGACAGTGGAAAGCTTTCCTTCGACCCAAATGCTGAGGATATCCATATGTTCGTGGAGCAGGTCCTTACCGACCGTCTCGGCGATACGGGCAAGAGACTTCATACCGCACGAAGCAGAAACGATCAGGTGGCGCTGGATATAAGAATGTATCTCCGCGATGAGTGCGATGAGATATCAAAGCTCGTGTTTGAGCTGACCGAGACCATAATCAATATGGCAGAGGAACACCTCTACACCGTTATGCCGGGCTATACTCATATGCAGCGCGCACAGCCTGTTACCTTTGCACATCATCTTATGGCGTATGCGCAGATGCTTTACCGCGATCTGGAGCGTATCCGCGATGCCAAGGAGAGAATGAACTATCTTCCTCTGGGAAGCGGTGCTCTTGCAGGCACGACTTATCCTATCAACAGAAAGCAGGTCTGCGAGGAGCTGGGCTTCACCGACATTACATACAACAGCCTTGACGGAGTTTCCGACCGTGATTTCTGCATTGAGATATGCTCTGCGCTGTCCATACTTATGGCGCATCTGTCAAGATTCTCCGAGGAGATAATCCTGTGGTGCAGCTGGGAGTTCAAGTTCGTTGAGCTTGACGACGCATTCTCCACGGGCTCGTCCATAATGCCTCAGAAGAAAAATCCCGATATCACAGAGCTTATCCGCGGAAAAACAGGCAGAGTATACGGCGATCTTACCACGCTCCTTACCATGATGAAGGGCATACCTCTTGCATATAATAAGGATATGCAGGAGGACAAGGAGGCTATCTTCGACGCAATAGATACCGTCAAGCTTTGTATCACCACCTTTATCCCCATGCTGTCCACCATGACGGTCAACAAGGAAAATATGAGAGCCGCAGCGGCAAAGGGCTTTATCAATGCTACCGACTGCGCGGATTATCTCGTCAAGAAGGGCAGACCCTTCCGCGATGCTTACAAGATAACAGGAACGCTTGTGGCGCTCTGCATCAAAAAGGGGACTACTCTCGAAGAGCTGCCCATTGAAGAGTATAAAAAGCTCTGCCCCGATTTCGACAATGACGTTTACGAGGCGATAAGTCTCGATACCTGCGTTATGCAGCGAAAGTCCGACGGCGGACCTGCTCCCGAGGCTGTTCAGGTGCAGATAGAAAAGCTTAAGGCTAAATTAAGAGTATTTGAATAATTTTCGGAAATATTCAGAGAGGAATAATATCAGAAATGGCATATAAGGTTTTTATCGACGGTCAGGAGGGTACGACCGGTCTTAAAATAGTTGAGAGATTCAAAAACAGACCCGACATTGAACTTCTTCACATCGACGAGGACAAGCGAAAGGATACCGACGAGCGAAGACGTCTTATCAATGCTTCCGATTATACGTTTCTCTGTCTGCCCGATGCGGCGGCTGTGGAGGCTGTGGCGCTTGCGGAAAACGACCACGTTAAGATAATCGACGCGTCTACCGCTCACAGAACGGCGGAGGGCTGGGCTTACGGTCTGCCGGAGCTTTCTGCGGAGCACAGGAAAAAAATAGAGGATTCCAAGAGAACGGCAGTTCCGGGCTGCTATGCTTCGGGCTTCAATGCTATCATGTATCCCATGGTAAAGTCGGGGATATGCGCACCCTTTCAGCCTGTGATATGCCATGCCATTTCCGGCTACAGCGGCGGCGGAAAGAAGCTTATCGCACAGTACGAGGACCCTGACCGCGATGTGCAGTTTGATTCCACGAGACAGTATGCCATGGGAAAAACTCACAAGCACATCAAGGAAATGATGGCTGTTTCGGGGCTTTCCTATCCTCCCGTGTTTGCTCCGATGACTGCTTCGTTTTACAACGGAATGGTGGTAAATATCCCGTTTCTGCTTAGAACTCTTGCGAAAAAGGTCACTGCGGAAAACGTCTGGGAAATGCTTTCCGAGCATTACGAGGGACAGCGCTTTGTAAAGGTGATGCCATACGGCGCCGCAGGACTTCCCGAGGAAACTGCGCTTTATTCAAACACCCTTTCGGGTACGAACATGCTGCAGATATATGTTTACGGCAACGAGGACTATGTAATGCTCTGTTCGCAGCTTGATAATCTGGGTAAGGGTGCAAGCGGCGCAGCTGTCCAGTGCATGAATATTATGATGGGCATTGATGAAGGCACTGGGTTGATTTAGAATTGAGGATCAGCTATGGCTATATATTCTGTTTATACTGTCATAGACCAAGGAATAAATTAATGAGCAAGTATGAAAAATTATTTATGCAAATTCTAAGCGGTACGCAGGATAGTATTATATCTTTTGGAGATCTACAGAAAGCATTGACTTTATTGGGCTTTACGGTTAGGATCAACGGCGATCATTTTATATACACCAGAGATGGTATTGAGGAAATTATAAATATACAGCCAAAAGGAAATAAGGCTAAACCGTATCAGGTCAAACAGGTACGGAATATAATACTCAAATATAAGATGGGAGGAATGTTTTAATGTACAAGTACGAGATAATTCTCTATTGGAGCGAAGAGGACAACAGCTATATTGCCGAAGTCCCCGAGCTTGCAGGCTGTATGGCTGATGGTGAGTCTATGCTTATCGCTCTTGAAAATGTGCATACCGTCATTGATGAGTGGATAGAAACAGCTAAGATGCTGGGAAGGGAGATCCCTAAGCCTAAGGGTAAGCTTGCATTTGCATAAAAAGAGCAATAATTGCCGGTATATTTAGGTATAATAAGGAGCAGATAACAGGAAGCAGGAAAAAATCTTGCTTCCGAGAATGCAGCTTCTTGAAAAGAGGAAAAAATAATGAATACATACAAATCAATAGAAGGCGGCGTCTGCGCTGCTAAGGGATTTAAGGCAAGCGGTGTTTACTGCGGCATCAAGGAAAATCCCACAAAGAAAAACGATATCGCTATGGTAGTATCCGATGTGATGTGCAATGCTGCGGGAGTTTATACTCAGAATAAGGTAAAGGGCGCGCCTGTTATCGTTACTAAGGATAATCTAAAGAAATCGGGCGGAAAGGCGCAGGCTGTCATTGTTAACTCCAAGAACGCCAACACCTGCAATGCCGACGGCGAGGATAAAGCACGGGAAATGTGTGCTCTCACCGCAAGTGCTGTCGGGATAAAGCCTGAAGAGGTCATTGTGGCTTCTACGGGTGTTATCGGACAGGTGCTTCCTATCGAGCCTATCAGGGCGGCTGTTCCCGAGCTTGCAAAAAAGCTTTCCTACGACGGCAATATCGAGGCTGCTACCGCCATTATGACTACCGATACTGTCAAAAAGGAATATGCCGTTGAGTTTGATATCGGCGGAGTGAAATGCACAGTGGGCGGCATGGCAAAGGGCAGCGGCATGATACACCCAAACATGGCGACTACTCTTAACTTCATCACCACCGACTGCAATATCTCCTCCGAAATGGTGCAGAAGGCTCTTTCGGAGATAGTTAAGATAACATACAACTGCCTGTCCATAGACGGCGACCAGTCCACCAACGATACCTGCGTGCTTATGGCAAACGGTCTTGCAGGCAACGAAGAGATATCCGCAGAGGGTGAGGACTTCGATATCTTCAAGGACGCTCTCTATCAGGTCATGGCAAATCTTACAAGAATGCTCGCAAAGGACGGCGAGGGCGCTACCAAGCTGCTTACCTGCGTATGTTCGGGGGCTCCCGATCTTGATACGGCTATTATCGTGGCTAAGAGCGTTATCGGCTCATCGCTGTTCAAGTGCGCGATGTTCGGCTCGGACGCTAACTGGGGACGTGTCCTCTGCGCAATAGGCTACGCAGATGCGGAGTTCGACATCAACAAGACAGATGTTGATCTGGCTTCCTCAAAGGGCAGGATAGCTGTGTGCAGGAACGGCTCCGGAGTGGAGTTCTCCGAGGA
>JBJFHQ010000242.1:0-2278 GCA_051893755.1 Oscillospiraceae bacterium | reverse complement strand
GCCCGTTCCGCAGGCAAGGTCAAGGAGTATTCCGCCTTTTTTTCCGCCGAAACGTCGGATGATCTTATCAAAATACTCCGCCCGTGCCCTGTAGTCGATATTTTCGGTAAGAATATCGTAATACCGTGAGAATGCTGAATAACCGTTCATTTTACTTGTCCTTTTTCTTCTTGTCGCCGGGTATCTCGCCCATTCTCTCCAGAACGGTATGATAGCCCTTTCCGCCTATATCCCTGCCGTCATTGAGGGTGCGGTTCACACGGCTGATAGTGGCAGTGCTTGCCCCAGTTTCGCTGACGATATCGGTATACACATGATTGGTGTAGAGCATCCGCGCCACCTGCAGTCTCTGGCTTATCGCCCTTATCTCGGGGACGGTGCATATATCGTCCAGAAACTCTGCAGCCTCCTCGGGAGTTTCAAGGGTAAGTATCGCATTGTAAAGATATTCAAGAGCCTCATGGTCTTTGTTGTTGCTTATCATATCGTTTCTTCCTTTCATAAATATATCTCAAAAAAGCCTATATATGTATTTTAACACATTAAAATAAGGAAGTAAAGCCTTTTTTGAAAAAAATTCGGAAAACTGTTGCTTTTTTTTAATAAAAACGGTATAATATACTTATACAGTCAAAATGTAAAAGAATGGAATATTCGGAAAGGCAGCTATGAAAAATATCAACACGGCACTGGGTGCCATAAGACATAAAAAAGCATTCTTCGCCGCGGCTGTATGTATAGTTCTCATCGGCGCAGCGATATTTTTGTTTTCCTCTCAGGACGGAACGGAAAGCTCGGGGCTGAGCACCAAGGTCACTCGCATCATAAGCGGGATAATTTTCCGCCGCTTCGATTCCATGCCTGCAGCGCAGCAGGATTTCATCGTATCGGAGCTGAATCCGTTTGTGCGCAAGCTGGCTCATTTCACGGAATATGCTCTTCTGGGAGCGGCGATATATTCCCTCATCCTTTCGGCAGACCCCGCCTTTCTGCGGAAAAAGCGGCTTGCCTCGCTTATCGGAGCAGCGCTGTTTGCCTCGGCAGACGAGCTGCATCAGCTGTTCGTCCCCGCCCGTTCGGGAAAAGTGACCGATGTGCTGATAGATACCTGCGGTGCTGCCGTGGGGATTCTCGCCGTTACGGTAATAGTTATCATCGCAGATCATATACGGATATCCCTTTCCCGCAGGAGGGGAAGCTCCTGCGATAAATAACGTCCGCTCGTCACTTACCTAATCATACCATAGAAACAAGAAAAAGTCAACCTCTGCACAACAACTTAAAAATCAAAAGGCAATACCGAACATCGGCATTGCCTTTTTCGTTATCAGTTGTTTCTGTCGTTAAAATTCTTCCGGAAATCGCGGTAGCGCTTTTTCGCTCTGAGTCTGCCTGTGATGTCCTTGCCGAAGAATATCAGTATCAGCACTGCACAGGCGATTATCGAGCCTCTTGTGGACGCTACTCCGCTGATGAACTCGAATGCCAGGAACACGCCGTCAAGCATTGCAAGGTACTTCGCCTTTATCGGTATCACAAAGAAGAACAAAAACTGCTGATTCGGCGCCAGAAGAGCATATACTATGAACATCGAGAAATACAGATAATATGCGTATGCATATCCTGTGATAAAGCCCGATACTATCAGCAGCAGCGTGCCCAGCATGAAATATCCCGTAAATCTGGTCTTTCCCCAGTATTGCTCCAGACTGTTTCCGATGAAGTAGTAGAAATACAGATTTATCAGCATCATAAACGGACTTCGGCTCTGCGGCATGAACAGAAAGCTTACAAGCCTCCATACCTGTCCGTGAAGTATCTCCGAACGGTCGAAATACAGATAGCCCGTTATCCCTATCCCCGGGAACAGGTAATCCGCAGCCCATATGATGCCTATGGTGACTATCACATATATCATAAGGCCTTCGATACCGAAATTGCGCATTTTTCGTTTCATGTTGTCAAGTGTCCCCATATATGTTTATCCTTTCATACTTTCAGCATTTCGTTTTATTATACACGAAAATTGTTATATCAATATTATGATAGTGTGACGATTTAGCGAAAATACCCATATCATGTATTTTTTACATTTCATCTGATTTGCACAAGCATATAATATTTCGTTCATAGATTATTTACGAAATTTTGTTCCGCAGCCATTGACATTACGAAACATATGTGCTATAATTATATTCAGAACAAAAGTTTTGTATTTTATGAAAGGATTGGTCCAAATGAGCGAAAAATATTACGCCTGCATTGATCTTAAAAGCTT
>JBJFHQ010000241.1:0-2279 GCA_051893755.1 Oscillospiraceae bacterium | reverse complement strand
CGGTGTTGCTCTCGGCGGACTTGTACTCGCCGAATATCTCGGGGAGATAATACTCCGCAGCCTGCTCGGCTACCTTGTTCACCGTCTTGATATTGATAGTCTTTGACGGAGCACTTGCATATTTATTAAACCGTATTATCTTGCCCGATTCCGCGTCCATTACCACATAGGCGCTTCTGTACTCCTTTTCGGTGTTCTTGTAAAAGGAGAACTGCCATACATAGCCCGAAGGACTGTTTCCCTCCTGGAATACACCGCTTTCCATTACATAATCATCGCCGATGTTAAGGTACTTGTCCTTGGTGAGGATATCCACCGCGTCGGTCTTGGAGTAGTATTTTCCGCTGTCCATGAGCGCCTGCTTCTCGGCTGCTGTGAGACTAACTTCATCGCCCAAGCCACTTGCAGGAACAGCATCCGCCACCTCTTCAACGCAATCCTCTTCAAAATCCTCCGTTACGGTATCATAAAGCGAATAATTAGCAGTATTGTTAGCCTTTGCATAATCATCGTACATGGTGGTGGGCTTGCCCGTGGAAGCGTCGAAAACTGCCTTGATATCCGGCGAAAGGATAAGCTTCGCTGTCTTTCCCGTGACACTTCCCTTATCGTCGTACACATTGTTGATGACATAGGACGGCACAAGCTTTACATCGTCCTTGTAGGACTGCTGCATCTCGCTTTCTGTCACAGCCTTGGAAGCGTCCTCAAACTCTGCGTCGTTCCACCAGCTCAGGGCAAAGGATGTCACCTCGCCCGTGTTTTTGTCAATGCAGACAGAGCCTGCATTCTTGCCGAAATACAGTCCGTTGACCTTGCGGCACAATGAAACATATGCGCCGTCTCCGTGGAGATCCACGCTGATATCTTCATTGACCTCGATCTGGTCAGCAATATCGGGATTCAGTGCTCTTATGGCAGATTCCGCACAGCTGCGCAGCTTTTCCTTGGAAAGCTTTGCAAGAGTCGGGGAATAGTTGTTTTCATAATAATCGTTTGTGGCGAATCGGGTGATAACTCCGTCCATTATGGTGACGTTGACGGTCTTTTGCACCTCGCCCGAAGCACTCACCGCCTTCCATGTGAAGCTGTAGCCATCCACAGCCTTTTCCGTTCTTGTGTTATAGGAAAATTCGGTGAATTCCTCGGGGATATTTACGCGGCTTTTTACGGTTTTAAGAGCCTCCTCCATTTTAGCGGAGTCCGACTTTGCCGACGACGATGCTGAGGAAGTGACCGCTTCTGCGATGACAGCGGTATGCGGAGCAGCTGCCCCGAAGGAAAGCACAGCCGCCATAACAGCAGCCGCAGCCGATATTGTTCTCTTTTTCATTTTTTCATGTCCTTTCGTAAACGTTCGATAGGAACGTTTTTTGATTTTCACTATATAAACAATTCAAAAACGGAAAAAATTTCATTTTTTCGTAAATTTGTACAATTGAACAAAAATATAGCATGATGTATGAGCAATATCACCATAACGGCATTTCGATTTTCGCTCGATTCCGCGGAAAAATGTAAGCTAAGCTGAAAAACTCACAACGCGGCAACGGCTGCGGGGCTACCCCGCCCGACTCAATACTCGGATACGTCCACTATCTCTCCGTTGTACATTATCACTCTCGGTACACGCTTCGATATGCCGCATACTATCTCGTAACCTATCGTGCCGTAAAGCTGCGCTAAGTCATCCGCTGTCTGACCGCATTCTCCGCCGAACAGCGTTACCTCCGTTCCCGCAGTCACATCGGGTATCCCCGTTATGTCCGCCATGAACTGGTCCATGCATATCCGTCCGATTATCGGCGCTTTTCTGCCATTGATGATGACGCCCGCCCTGCCCGAGAGATTCCTCGAAAAGCCGTCCGCATAGCCTGCGGGTATGGTGGCAATGGGTATGTCTCTGTCAGCACAGAATGTCCTGCCATAGCTCACATAGCTCCCCTTTTTCAGCGTCTTGACATAGGATACCGACGACTTGAAGTCCATGACCGGCTTCAGCTCAAAGGGTATGTCAAGACTGTAGTCGGGCTTGAGTCCGTACATCAGTATGCCGAACCGAGCAAGGGTGCTGCGGCTGTCATAGTGGAACACCGAGCCCGCACTGTTCAGACAGTGATAATGCTTCAGATGCACTCCGCGGCGGTCAAGCTCCTCCCTGAGGGCGAAAAAGCGGTCGGTCTGCGCCTTGGTGTACTCCATGTCCGTATCGGCAAAGCTGTCCGCAGATGCATAGTGGGTGAACGCTCCCTCAAGCTTTATGTGCGGAAGTTTTGCAG
>JBJFHQ010000240.1:0-2289 GCA_051893755.1 Oscillospiraceae bacterium | reverse complement strand
CTTCGGCAAGCTCCATGCCGCCCGCCGCCGCAAGATTCAGCACAGTAGGCAGAGCCGCGACGGATTTTTCCGCGTCATAGCCCGCAAGGGCAAGATAATTCAGCGCTTCCGCCGCCTGTGATGCGGAAAATTTCGTGCTTTCGCCCATTTCCTTCGCCGCTGCGGAGAGCTGTTCAAATTCTGCCGCCGCCGATGTTATGCCCATAGTAGCCGCTACCTGCGACATCGAGGACTCAAACTGCGAGCCTATCTCTACGATCTGCGCAGGGATAGCGGAGAGGGCAGACGCGACCGCTCCGGTTATCTGTGCGGTCATGTTCGCGGCAAATGTAGTTACATAGTTGTCCAGCGCGGACAGTCCCTGCTTCATGCCGCTGTTGTCCACTGCGGTCCCGAATATCAAGGTATCATCATACTGTGCTATTTTTCTCACCCCTTACCCCTAAAAAAGCTTCCCCGCAGCGTTAAACCTTACGCTGCAGGGAAGCTCCTGCGATCACTTATCCTCATGCAATATCCGCTTAAGCTCGGCTATTTTCTGCTCCTCGGAAAGGTATTTCGGGAGCTTATACAATTCCTTGAGCTCGCGGTATTGCTTTGTTCGTTCATCTGTCTTGTTCCGGTCAAGCTCCATTGCACGGTACCCCATTACCCTGTGGAGCTTGGTGTCCTCGGAAAGTCCGTCGAACAGTGCCTTGAATTTCCACCAGTGCATATCTGTTTCACACAGGTCGATCCCGTAGCACTGCATAAATGCGGCGTATATAAGCTCCTCGTCATATTCGAAGCTATACGCTCTCATGGATTTACTCTTTTTCTTCTTTTTCTCAGCATCGTCCCTCGGTGGCTTACCTCCTCTGTAAAACCACAGTAAAAATGTGTTTACGTCCTCTTTAATGGGTTTTAAAAATATCAAGCTTTTGGCAAGCAAGGGCTTGACATTGTCCGGAAGGTCCTTGTCAAGCATAAGATTCTCAAATTGCATCCACGTCCGGTAGTCAGTGCGAAACGGAACAGCTATGCCGTCGGCTGTTACGTATTCCGACGGCAGTTCGTTGTCAAGCAGTCTCATCAGCGCACCTTAAGCCTGTTCGGAGCGTACTTTCTGGTATAATCGACGAGATTCTGGAGGCTCTTCTCCTTAAGATAATTGTAAAATACGGTTATCTCGTCGATATCCAGCTCCTTCACCTTCTCGGCGGGGAAGATCCTCTCGACCTCATCGGCACCGATGAAAAGGGCAATGCCTTCCTTGATATCAGCCACAACATCCGCAGATGTTCTGTTCCCGGAAGTATCGGCGATCTTTCTGTCCGCCGCGTCCTGCTTGTCGCAGAATTCGGTGGTTCTGACAGGGAGCTCATACTCCTTGCCGTAGGCGGTTATTTTCACAGCCGCACGCTTGTAGTTAAATGTATTCATAACATCTGCAGTTGAAATTCTTGCGTTCATATTTTTTCCTCACTTTCGTTTATTAGGTAGCTGATTCGTCCGTGCCCGTTTCAGCAGCGGCTTCGGCTGATTCGTCGGCAACAAATATGCCCTTTGATGTATCAAACGTGCCTAAGACCTCGTCGCCCTGATTGTATATCGTGCCTTTCATTATCATGTCATCATCATCGTCAAGATTCGAAACCTGCACGGCTCCTTTGACAAATCTTGCACCATACACTCCGTCTGAACGCTTGTCAAACAGGTCTACAACGACAAACGTAATTATAGTGCTTGCGCCCGTTTTACGCTTTTTAACTATGTCGTAAATCTGCTTTATTTCCGGACGCTTATACATCAGAAGCACCTCAAACGCCCACGAAGGCTTGTAGGAAGTAATATTGCTTCTGGCTGTCTTTTCATTGATGTATTTTCTTTCCTTGGTCTGAGCGTTAGGGCTCTCCGTGAACTGCGTCCATGCAGATCCCGCATTGGTATATACGGGGGCATCGCCTTCTTTGGTAACTCCCTCAACATTGGTGACGTCCATATACACAGCAATATCGGTTCTCTGTGCGCAAGCTTCGTCTGTGCAATTAAAAAGTGACATATATTACCTTCCTTTCATATAAACAAGTTTAAACTGTATAAGATACTTCCCGTACTTTTTGCCCGGCGGGAGCTCACTGAGCATTCCGTTGGCTGCTTCTACCTTTGTACAGGTCATTTTCTCGGGCAGTTCGGGAAGCTCATGGGCGATGGTCCTGTCCTCGCACCAGCTCTGCAGGCGTTCGAGAAATTCGGCGTTCTGCAGACGGGATGCGTCCTCGGCGGTCATTCTGTTGATGTACAGCGTAA
>JBJFHQ010000239.1:0-10662 GCA_051893755.1 Oscillospiraceae bacterium | reverse complement strand
TGGGGGTGTTTCGCTGTCTGCGGACAGCGACCAAAGGGCGCTGCCCTTTGGAAACTCGCAGCCTTGAAAGGCTGGCGAACTTTTTGTCCCGTGGTTACTGCTCATTTGCTGTTACTCGCAGCCTCGAACCTTCCTTTGCTATTTTCTTACTTCCGCGGCTTAATGTAACCTAAGCTGAAAACCAACAACGCGGCAATCGCCCGCCGGGGCGTCCCCGGCTACATACTCTTGTGGCATGTACGTGCGATAACGTCAAGCTGCTGCTCTCTTGTCAGGTCGATGAACTTTACCGCATATCCCGATACACGGATAGTGAAGTTCGCATACTCTTCCTTCTCGGGGTGCTCCATTGCGTCGATAAGCTTCTCTGTGCCGAATACGTTCACGTTCAGATGATGCGCACCCTTCTCGAAATATCCGTCCAGAACGTTCACCAGATTCTCCGCTCTCTCTTCGTCGGAGTGACCCAGCGCATCGGGAGAGATGGTCTGTGTGTTGGAAATACCGTCCAGTGCCCACTCGTAGGGGAGCTTAGCAACAGAGTTGAGCGATGCAAGCAGTCCGTTCTTCTCTGCACCATAGCAGGGATTTGCTCCGGGAGACAGAGGCTCGCCCGCACGTCTGCCGTCGGGAAGAGAGCCTGTTGCCTTGCCGTAAACAACGTTCGATGTAATTGTAAGAATGGACGTTGTAGGCTCGGAATCACGATATGTATGGCACTGCTTTATCTTGTGGAGGAAGGTTTTTAAGAGCCATACAGCAATGTCGTCCGCACGGTCGTCGTCATTGCCGTAGCGGGGGAAGTCGCCCTCCACCTCGTAGTCAATGACAAGTCCCGAATCATCACGGATAGTCTTGACCTTTGCATACTTGATAGCGGACAGTGAATCCACCACATGAGAAAATCCTGCGATACCCGTTGCAAAGGTTCGTCTTACGTTGGAGTCGATAAGCGCCATTTCGGCAGCCTCATAGTAATATTTATCGTGCATGTAGTGAATGAGGTTCAGTGTATGAACATAGATGCTTGCCAGCCAGCTCATCATCTCGTCATATTTCTGCATAACCTCAACATAATCGAGGTATTCCGACTTTATAGGCACCAGCTTGGGACCTACCTGTGCACGGGTCTTTTCGTCCACGCCGCCGTTTATCGCATAGAGCAGGCACTTTGCAAGGTTTGCTCTTGCGCCGAAGAACTGCATCTCCTTACCCGTCTGAGTTGCGGAAACGCAGCAGCAGATAGCATAGTCGTCGCCCCATTCAACGCGCATAACATCGTCGTTCTCGTACTGGATAGAGCTTGTGGTGACGGATATCATCGCAGCGTATTTCTTGAACGCCTCGGGAAGTCTCTCCGAGTAGAGCACAGTCAGGTTGGGCTCGGGAGAGGGTCCCATATTTTCGAGGGTATGGAGGAAGCGGAAGTCGTTCTTGGTGACCATGGAGCGTCCGTCCACGCCCAGTCCCGCAACGGAGAGTGTCGCCCATACGGGGTCACCCGAGAAAAGCTCGTTATAGGAGGGTATTCTCGCGAACTTGACCATTCTGAACTTCATGACCATATGGTCGATAAGCTCCTGTGCTTCCTTTTCGGTGAGAGTGCCGTTGTCGAGGTCTCTTTGGATATAGATATCGAGGAAGGTGGAGATTCTTCCCACGGACATAGCTGCGCCGTTCTGGGTCTTGATAGCCGCAAGATAGCCGAAATATGTCCACTGGCAGGCTTCTCTTGCGTCCTTTGCGGGCTGTGAGATATCATAGCCGTAGGACTGCGCCATGACCTTCATTGCCTTAAGAGCCTTTATCTGGTCAGCGATCTCCTCGCGGCGGCGGATGATATCATCTCTCATCTTGCCGTTGCCGCAGAAATTGAGATCCTCGGTCTTTTTGGCAACGAGGTAGTCGATGCCGTAGAGAGCCACGCGGCGGTAATCGCCGACGATACGTCCTCTGCCGTATGTATCGGGGAGACCTGTGATTATCTTGTTCTTTCTTGCAGCTCTCATCTCGGGAGTATATGCGTCATAAACCGCCTGATTGTGAGTCTTGTGAAATTCGGTAAAAATTCTGTGGAGCTCGGGGTCGGGCTCATAGCCGTAATTCTTGCATGCCTCTTCCGCCATTTTGATGCCGCCGAAGGGCATAAATGCGCGCTTTAAGGGCTTGTCTGTCTGGAGACCGACTATTTTTTCGAGGTCCTTCATGCTCTCGTCGATATAGCCGGGAGCATGGGAAGTCAGCCCCGACACGATATGAGTATCCATATCAAGAACGCCGCCCTTTGCCCGTTCCTCCTTCTGGAGCTCCTTAAGTCTGCCCCAGAGCTTGTTTGTAGCCTCGGTAGGACCCTCGAGGAAGGACTCGTCACCCTCATAGGGAGTGTAGTTATTCTGGATAAAATCTCTGGTATCCACTTCATCGCGCCATCTCACGCCTTTAAAGCCGTTCCACTGTTCAAAATTGTTCATTACTTCTACCTCCTGAAAATTTCCGCTTCATATCTCTGCTTTCACAATTTTCAGAAATATGAAAATACCATGTTCCGTAAATAAATCATGCAGATTTTAGTTATCATAAGCTAACTCGGTGATATACAACATATAATTTCTAAGAACAAACACCGCCTGCATTAACCGTTCACGGATACCACAAAGAAAATACCCACCGCCCCAAAAGCGGCAGTTTTTCACTTACAGATATATTATATCACATAACAAAATACAAGTCAATGATTTTAAATAAAAAAATCGTATGTATTTTTTGTTAAGTCAGCTCTTCCTTTCCGCAGACAACATTAAAAATAAATTATAAATTTAAAATTGCGATAAAATATGTTGACAGTTTAATAATATTTTGGTATACTATATTTAAAAGAATGCGTCTTTTGTTATGTCAGAATAATTTTTTCCGGATCTAAAAAAACACCTTGACAAGCCGAAATGTATATGATACAATGTAAAGAATACCATTTTTTAAGGTAAATCTATCATCATTGCAAAGGCAGGTCTTTTGTATGAAAAAATCCGAAAAAATCACTGTAACAGAAGAAGTTGCTGTCAGAAAGATGTCCGCCGTGAGCCTTATCGGAAATACTGTTCTCTCGGCATTCAAGCTTGTGGCAGGTGCCTTGGGAAATTCTCCTGCCATGATCTCCGACGCAGTTCATTCCATGTCGGACGTTTTTTCCACATTTATTGCCATGATAGGCGTAAAGCTTGCCGCCCGAAAGGCTGACAAGGACCACCCCTACGGGCATGACCGCTTTGAATGTGTGGCTTCTATCCTTCTCTGCGGCATACTTCTCGCCGCAGGCATCGGCATTGGCTGGGGCGGCGTCAATACCATCATCGGCGGAAATTACGATGCTATCGAAGTTCCCGGAATGGTCGCCCTTATCGCCGCAGTGGTGTCCATTCTCACAAAGGAGTGGATGTTCCGCTACACAAAGCATTACGCACAGATGATAGGCTCCTCCGCATTTATGGCTGACGCATGGCATCACCGCTCCGACGCGCTGTCCTCGGTGGGCGCACTTATCGGAATAGGCGGAGCTATGCTTGGATTCCCTGTAATGGAGCCCATTGCCGAGGTCGTTATCTGCATATTTATAGTAAAAGCCGCTGTCGATATCTTCCGTGACGCGCTCAGCAAAATGCTGGACACCTCCTGCAGCTCGGAATATGAATCCCATCTCACCGATTTTGTGGCTTCACAGCCGGGAGTTATCCGCGTAGACCTGATACGCACCAGAAAATTCGGCAGCAAGGTCTATATCGACGCGGAGATCGCCGTGGACGGAGATATCACCCTCCGCGAAGCACACGATATCGCCGAAAATGTTCACAATGCAGTCGAGGAAAGCTTCTCCGACATAAAGCATATAATGATACATGTGAACCCCGCAGACGAAAACCTCAGCAGCTGAACCGTTTTGCAGAAAATGTCAGCTTGATGACATACATTATATACATGAAAGGACCATAAACATGAAAATCACAAAAAGAATCCTGACCGTCGCAGTATGCGCTGCAATGACCGCCTCAATGCTGAGCTTCAGCGCGTCTGCGCAGGAGCTCCCCGAAAAATATGACCTGCGTACCGAAGACGTGCTCAGCGATGTAAGAGATCAGGGCATGGTAGGCTCCTGCTGGGCATTCGGAAGCCTCAGCATACTGGAGAACTGGCTCCGCTCCCACGATATGGGTGATTATGATTTTTCCGAGCGCCATATGGACACAGTTACCACAATGGCATACGCAGACAGCTTCAATAAGGAAACAGGCGACGCCTCCAGATTATACAGCACAGGCGGCACCTATATCACCTCGTTGTCCTATTTCTTCAGCGGAAGAGGTCCTGTTCTGGAGGCGGATTATCCCTACATCCCCACCTCCGACGGCAAGTATCCCCGCACCCGCAGAGAAGCAGAGTGCAAAACTGCGGGCATTTCCGTAAAGGATATAGGCTTCGGCAGCTGCATAGGCGATATGACCATAACATCCGGTTCAAAGTTCAGCGACATCATCAGCGAAATGAAGCTCGCCATTTCGGAATACGGTTCCATAACTGCGTCCTATTACGCAACAGCCGACGATAACACATCCTTTTTCACCGCAGGTTATGACCATACGCCCAATCATCAGATAGCTATCGTAGGCTGGGACGACAACTATCCGAAGGAAAACTTCACCGGTGAATACGGCAATACTCCCTTAGCCGACGGCGCATGGATAGTCAGAAATTCATGGGGCACCGAATTCGGCGAAGACGGCTATTTCTACCTGTCCTACGAAACGTCCAGCCTTTACAGAGAATCCTATTACTATCTCGAAAGAGCGGCAAAGACCGATTACGATCAGATATATCTTTCCTCGCCCCTTGCCGCAACTGATTATATCACATCAAGCGTCGACGACGGGCTCAATACGGACTATTCCCTCAATCTCTTCGAAAAGACCGCAGGCAGCCAGTCTGTGACTCAGGTGACCGCCGCGCTGCGTGAAGGCACCTCCTACGATATCTATGTGATCTCCGATTATGAGAACGGCGGGGAAAATTTCGGAAAAAGAGTAGCTTCCGGCTATGCTGACCACGACTGCTATAAAACAGTGGAATTCGACCCCGTTGAGATAACAGGCGATACCTTCGGTATATGCATCAGATATACAAATCAGGATCATTCCGTTTCACAGGTCCCTGTCCAGAATAACCAATACTCCACAAGCTACTACACAGGCGAGGAGTTTACAGGAAAAAGCTTCATCTCCCACGACGGAAAAGCATGGAAGGATACCGCAAAGCACTATGATTCAACGGTATTCGTCCGTGCGTACACCGTGAACAATAACGAAACTCACAACGTTTCCCTGCCCTCGGGCTACACAAATGAGACCGCAAAGCTTTATCAGAACGGCACCGAGGTCTATAAAGCTCCCGACGGAAGCTTCAATGTGGAAAGCGGCGCATATCAGTATGAGATAAGCTGCATGGGCTATGAAACTCTTACGGGAAGCATCACCGTAAAGGACAAGGATGTTAAGCTCCCCTACAAAAAGCTGAAGCCCGCTCCCACCATCGCAGATGTCAACACAACTATCACTCTTAAGGACAGCGGCGATTACGAGATATACTATCTTTACGGCATCAACGGAGAAGCTCCGAAAAAGGTGACCTCTGTGGAGATAGGCGGCAGAAAGGTGGACTTCACCCAGACATCTCAGAGCATCAATGTTGACAGAGCTCAGCTGGATCATCTGAAAGCGGGAGATACTGTGGAGATAAAGGTAACCTATTCCAACGGTGCGGTCTCCTCGGCGACAGTCAGGGCGGAGCAGTATTCCGACATGACAAAGGCGGATATCCTCGCGAAAAAGGCTTCGGAAGAGATATCAAAGCTCAAAATAACCTGCGAGAAGGATATCATCAATTTTGCGTCGGACATCTCTCAGACGCTGGAAAAGTACACCCCCCACGCAGTCACAAGGATAACCGACGGCTCCGATACCGATGATGATGAGGATATCAGCTATAGCTTCACCGCGCCTTCCGCAGATACCGAGGGCAGCTACAGCTTTACCCTTGAGATCAGATATATGAACTATGTGAAAACTCTGAATGTTTCGGGAAAAATAGACGCTCTCGGCGAAAGCGTGCTTTCACCCGAAATGGACGGACTGTCGGGCTGGCAGGCTATAGCAGGCTCCGACGCACTTAAAGATGCCGTGAAAAACGGCGGCGAGGTCACTGTCACACTGGGCAGCGACGGCATTATCCCCGAAAGCTTCGTAAAGGAGATCGCAGGAACAAAGGCAGTCATCAGCTTTAAGTCCCGCGACGGCAGATATTCATGGAAGATAAACTGCTCCGATATCAAGAATATCCACGATATAGATACCAACATCTACGACGGTACTGACCTTTCTCTCGCAGACGACAGCATACTTTCCACCTCGCTGAACAAATATATCATGTCCGTTAAAAACCTCCCGTTCTACGTAGATAAGTCCTTTGACTTCTCCGCCGAGCTCACTCTCGACATTTCGAATATCTATGCGAAGTTCAGCGGAAATTATATATTCTCCGACCGGCTCTTTGCTTACGATAAGGACGGCGTTCTGGAGCAAGCAGATCACGACGGCGCTATCATCACCTGTCATTCCGGCAAGACACGGATTAATGATATGACAAGCGGAAACTACGTCCTCATGCTCACCTCCGACCAGTATATCTACGGCGACATAAACATGGATGCGGCCATTCCCGACAAGTCCGATATCAGAACGCTGAAGCTTTATATCGCTATGGGCGGCATTGACTTTGAAGAGCTTAAGGAGATAAATCCCCTTGCCTACGCCCTGCTCGATATCAACGAGGACGACGCCATTGATTCCGGAGATATCGAAGCTCTCGAGGAATATGTCACAAAGCTTGAAAAGGAAAAAGAGGCAGAAAAGAAGTGATCTGTCTTTGCAAAAATGCTCCGCGGAGCATACAGAAAGGATAAGCTTATGAATTGCGTTATTGAGGCAGGTCCTGCAACAGGCAATATTTCCGCGTCCGTATACATTATTATAGGAGTGATAGCGGCGGTGGTCATAATCATCACAGTCGCAGCGGGAATCATCGGAAAGAAAAACAAAAAATAATTTATTTTTGAAAGGATGTATTTACTATGGGACTCATTAAAGCAGCAGTTTCTTCTGTAAGCGGTGTTCTGGCTGATTCATGGCTGGAGGTCATCGAACCCGATAATATGAACGCAGAGACTCTTATCTGCAAGGGCGTGCAGGTGAGAAAGGGCAAGGGTGCCAATAAGAAGGGCTCCTCCGACCTTATCTCCAACGGCTCCATAATCCACGTTTACCCCAACACAATGATGATACTGGTGGACAGCGGCAAGATAGTGGACTATTCCGCTGCGGAGGGCTATTACGAGGTATCGGCTTCCTCTGCGCCCTCGCTGTTCAACGGAGAGCTCAACGAGTCGGTCAAGGATACATGGCAGCGCTTCAAATTCGGCGGCGTGCCCACCTCCACTCAGAAGGTGTACTACATCAACCTTGCTGAAATGAAGGGCTTCAAGTTCGGCACCAAAAATCCCGTGAACTATTTCGATAATTTCTACAACTCCGAGCTTTTCTTAAGAGCACACGGCTCCTATTCCATAAAGATAACCGACCCGCTGAAATTCTTCTCGGAATTTTCCACAAACGGCGGCAGACTTACCATGCAGGACGTAAACGGTCAGCTCTTAGACGAGTTCTTAGATGCTCTCCAGTCTGCTATCAATCAGATGTCCGTTGACGGCGTGCGCATCTCCATGATAACCTCCAAGAGCAGAGAGCTCTCCAAGTACATGGCAGACGCTCTCGACGAGGAATGGCGTGATCTCCGCGGAATGGAGATATGCTCCGTGGGAATCGCCAGCATCTCCTACGACGAGGAATCCAAGAAGCTCATCAACATGCGCAATCAGGGCGCAATGATGTCCGACCCCACCGTAAGAGAGGGCTTTGTTCAGTCCTCCGTGGCACAGGGTATACAGAGCGCAGGCTCCAATACCGCAGGCGCAGGTCAGGCATTCATGGCAATGGGCATGGGCATGAACGCAGGGGGCAGCTTTATGAACACCGCTTCCCAGACTAATGCGATGCAGATGCAGAGCCAGATGAATAATAATGCACAGCAGGCAGCTGCAAATCAGTGGAAGTGTTCCTGCGGCGCTGTGAATACGGGCAATTTCTGCAATAACTGCGGTGCAAAAAAGCCTGCTTCAAACGAGTGGAAATGCTCCTGCGGCGCTGTGAATACAGGCAACTTCTGCAACAACTGCGGCGCTAAAAGACCCGACAACAGCCGGTGGCAGTGCTCCTGCGGCGCTGTGAATACGGGCAATTTCTGCAACAACTGCGGCGCTAAGAGAAGCTAAGTATTCGAAAGGGAAACTTCATGAGCAACACAACAGTCAACTACTCCTGCCCCAACTGCGGCGGAAAGCTGCAGTTCGACCCGCAGAAGCAGACCTTCTCCTGTGAATGGTGCGCCTCCGATTTTACCGAGGCAGAGCTTGCAGACATATCCCCCTCAGCCGCACAGCAGACACAGACAAACTCACAGGAGGCTATAGCCTTTGAAAACGAAACAAATCTGTATATCTGCGACAGCTGCGGCGCAGAAATAATCGCCGACTGCAACACGGCAGCCACCTTCTGCTACTATTGTCACAGTCCCGTTTCCCTTAAGGGACGGCTTTCGGGACAGTATTGCCCCGAGAAGATAATCCCCTTCAAAAAGGCAAAGATCGAAGCTGAATCGGGCTTCAGGGAATGGTGCGGAAAGAAATGGTTCCTGCCGTCGGATTTCAAGTCCCAAGGCACTATTGAAAAGATAACGGGGCTGTATGTCCCCTACTGGCTGGCGGACTGCCGCGTCCACGGAAGCCTTGTCGCCAATGCCGAGATCATACATAGAACAAGACACGGCGATACCACCGTTGAGCATCACAAGGTGTTCCTTGTAAACCGTGAGGTCAACGCCGAGTTCGACGGAGTTCCCGCCGACGGCTCCAGGAAGCTGGACGACGCGCTCATGGACTCGGTGGAGCCCTTCAACTACGCTGAGATGAAGGATTTCTCCATGAGCTATCTGCAGGGCTTCTATGCCGATAAGTACGACGTTTCCAAGGAAGAGGTCCTGCCCCGTATACAGAGCCGCATCGCCGAAGGCACAAAGGAGCTTATGATGAGCGACATCATGGGCTATACCACCGTAACGCCTGTCAGCTCCGATGCGGAGATCCGTGACGTAAAATGGCATTACACCATGCTGCCCGTGTGGTTCCTGAGCTACGACTACCACGGCAAAAAATATTTCTATGCCATGAACGGACAGACGGGAAAATTCACAGGAATAATGCCCGTATCAAAGCTTAAGGTCGCCGTCGGCGCAGTTATTACTGCTGTCATAACGGCTCTGATCGGAGGTGCCATTGCCCTTGTATGCTTATAAGCTATCTCCCCTCAGAAAAGCGGCAGCTGCGCTTATCATAGCATTTGCGGCGATATTGTTCCTCCCGTCGGGAGTGTCCGCAAGTGCAGCGGAGGGCGTGCTCTTCGATGAGGATAACGCTCTTTCCGACAGCGAATATGCCGAGATAGAGAGCTATGCACAGTCCATCGCCGACAAAACGGGCTGGAACATTGCCGTCGAATTTGACCCCTACGGTGATTTCAGCTCCACATCCGGCGCCCAGAGCTACTGCGTTCACAGCTTCGAGAGCTATTTCGGTGCGGACGCAGACGGCGTATACTATTTCTGCGCCGACCATTACACATATCTTATCACCTCGGGCGCGGCGTATAAGTACATCAGCGGTCCCGAAGCGGAAAAGGTCTCCAGACGGGGCGACAGCATCTATACCTCCGACCGTGTGGCGAGCATAAATCTGGTTCTGGACGGAGTATATAACGAATTTACCGAAGGCGCGGACGCAAACAATGTTTTCGCACAGCACCCGGGCTTCCTGCCGCTGTGCATCGTGCTGGCGCTTATGGGCGGAGGCATCTTCATCGCAGTAATCATATCCGGGTATAAATTCCACTCAAAGCCCACCGTGCTGAATTACCTTGACAGACGAGCGGTCCGCTTTCCCCAAAGACAGGACGTGTTCGTCAGAGAGTACCATATCCGCCATACCAACAGCAGCTCAAGCGGCGGCCGTTCAGGCGGTCATCATTCGGGCGGCGGACACTCGGGCGGCGGCGGAAGGCGATAATTTTTCCAGAAAAATCCATGAATTAACCATTCGGACGGGCACATAATAATTTTGTCGGAAATCCGGCGAAAAAATGTCCGAAAGGAAGTTATTCATCATGGCAAAGAACAGTTCTATCCACTGCGATGTGACCAGCTGCAAGTACAACATGGATTCAGAGCATTACTGCACACTGGACTCCATCAGAGTAGGCACTCACGAGCAGAACCCCACAGTACCCGAATGCACAGACTGCATGTCCTTCGAGTGCAAGGGCGGCTGCAAGTAAATCAGCTGACAGTTAATAATCATAATTGATAAAAAGGTAAGCTGTCCTTCGGGGCGGCTTACTTTTTTAGAACCTGTCCACATAGGATATGCGTGCGGATTTTCGAGCATAATTTTGT
>JBJFHQ010000238.1:0-2296 GCA_051893755.1 Oscillospiraceae bacterium | reverse complement strand
CGCCGCTGAGAGAACCGTCTCCGATAACGGCGATGATATTCTCCTTATCTCCCTTAAGGTCCCGTCCCTTTGCAAGTCCGCAGGCAAGGCTGACGGAGGTCGAGGTGTGTCCCACATTGAAGATATCGTGCTCGCTTTCCTCGGGATCAGTATAGCCCGAAATATCGCCGAAATGCTCGTCGGAAAAGAATGCGTCCTTTCGTCCCGTCAGCATCTTATGGACATAGCTCTGATGTGAAACGTCGTAGACTATCTTATCCCTCGGCGAATCGAAAACGTAATGCAGAGCGATTGCTGCCTCAACAAAGCCGAAGTTCGGTCCGAAATGGCCGCCTCTTTTGGAAAGGCGGTTCATAAGTCCGCTTCTTATTTCCGAAGCAAGAACGTTAAGCTCTGCGGCTGAAAGACCCTTGATATCTGTCGGTGAATTGATTTTTTCGATATACATTGATAATCACTCCTCTTTTATTTCTGTGCTACCTGCAGGAACCGTCCTCGTCCCAATTCAGAACGCCTGTCCTTACGGCTTCATCATACTTTGATATCTTGTATGCAAGCTTTTCCAGTGCGTCGTCATATTTTTTCCGCTCAGCAAGGATACGCTCCCTTGCTTCGATGAGCAGATCTCGCCTTGCAGCGAAGGTGTCGCCGCCTTCACGGAAAAGCCGCACATATTCGATAAGCAGCTCGATCGGCATGCCCGCACTGCGAAAGCATATCGCTGTTGCTACCCAGTTCAGGTCTTCCTCGCTGTAATCGCGGATACCGCCTGCAGTGCGGTGCACCTCGGGGATAACCCCAACCCGCTCATAATATCTGAGGGTGTCGGCAGAAACATTGAATTTGCTGCAGACCTCCTTGATAGTCATACATATCCCTCCTTCATTTTGATTATACACCCTGGAGTTAACTCTAAGTCAATAGGCATTCGTATTTTTGTAGGGCTGCACAAAAAAGAACCGGATTTATTGTATATTACACATATATTCTATCTCCTTGCTGATGTCGATAAACCTCGGAGTCAGTACAAACAATATCCCGATACTGCAATGACGCAGTACCGGGATATTATAGGTAAATACTGTATCAAGCTGTCCTCGGTCGATTCACTCTGTATAACGGGAGTGTTTTCTCCGCCACTTGTCAGAATAAATAATAGTATGCCAATACAAAAACAGCTGGGCACGCCCTCTGTCGCCTTGATATTTGTGCTTTTCCTGCCGAGGTTTGCGGTGATCGTCCCCTGCTTCCTTGTTTGTTCACGGTGATATAGTTCATATAGCTGTTTATCTTCATCCTATCGGGAACATTATTTCAGCCCATACAGTCCGAACGGATCATTTTGGAGTTCTTTTCTGTAAAGCCCTACAACGTCTATGATCTTAAAAAACATAAACTTGCATTTTCCGATATACCCGTCCTTGATAAGCCCATTTCTGTACGCCATATCCTGTATGGTGTACCAAGGCTTTACAGGCGGTTCTCCTGTTTCAATAAACCATTCGTCGGGCGGATATATTTTTGATACATCCTCACTCGGAGCAAAAATATCGCTTATCTCCTTCGGAAGAATATCCTCCATATAATGCATTGCCGTCAGTTTATAAATATCAACACCAAGCAGCAGAGCCATTCCGCCGTTATGAATAACATGATCAAGCCCGCCTTTTGCAGCCTCTTCCGCATGAGCGCCCCAGCCCGATGTCCTTATTATTCCTTTTCCCGTAATAACATCTGCTCTCTGCCTGAATGTATCCGCAATAATCCCCATATCGGTTCTCGGTGCATTTTCGGGCAGCACCTTTATCTTGACTGTCAGCCCCATTTTCCTGTCGTCCTCCGTCAGCTCCATTGGCGGACTGAGTCTTAAAGCAGGCATAAAAATGCTTCCCGTTTCTCCCACACATTCCATCAGAGCCTCTATTACAGCTTCAGCACCGCCCTCAACATAGCCGAAGCTGCTGAGTGAACTGTGCACTTCAAGCTCTGTTCCTTCGGTTATCCCGATATTTCTGAATTCGGTTATCAAATCAGATCTATTCATTTTTCTTCTCCTTTTTTCAGACAGTCCTGCAAATAAGATATGTCCTGACCTCGCCGACACCTCCTCACAAGCCCTTATTTTTCTCCACCAGATCACGAAATATTGTATCTCTGTCATAATTATTATCCGTAAATCCCGGTATCTCCTTGATAGACCTGAAAAGACTTATACTGAATCCCGTCAGTATATTCTCCATCTCCTCTTCGGAATACGGACATCCGCCTGTTACAGCCAGAGTTGCAAGGCTGTGGA
>JBJFHQ010000237.1:0-10738 GCA_051893755.1 Oscillospiraceae bacterium | reverse complement strand
GCGGCCGCCTTTTATAATAAACTTATCCAATTTTATACTCTCCTAATTACAGCGCAGTGTATTCCGACAAACCGCTGTTTATTTCTCCGTCAATACATTCTGTCTGAATTTCAATGCTTACTTATATATTATAACACATCCGATAATAAAATAAAAGCGTTTTCGGATAAATTATATTACAGATTTTTGGGATTTTGTCATTACTTTCATAGCAATATTTACAAAAATACTCTGAGATTTTTTACATTTTAGTTACCATAGTTACCGTTTTGTAACATTTTATCCATACGACTCATGTCAATTCACTTAAAACCACAGGCGGGAATATAATATATCGTGGGGGAGGAACACACCCGCATTTCAAAAGATGATATCCGCAAACAAATTTCACATCACAAATGGAATAAAAGGATAATTTACGTCCATAATAAAAATATAAAGAAAAGCTTTTCCGAAAAATATCCGCAAAATTCAGAAAGGATTGATCTAAAATGTCTGTAAAAAGAGGAGAAATATATTATGCGGATCTGAGTCCCGTGGTAGGCTCTGAGCAGGGCGGGATACGTCCCGTGCTTATCGTCCAGAACGACGTGGGGAACAGACACAGTCCCACCGTGATCGCAGCAGCCATAACCAGCCGCTGCGAAAAGAATAAGCTCCCGACTCATATTGAGCTGAACGCGTCGTCCTGCGGGCTTTCAAAGGACAGCGTAGTACTTCTCGAACAGATAAGAACCATTGATAAAAGACGTTTAAAAGAGCGCATGGGTGAGCTTGACCCGAACTCTATGACACAGGTAAACAACGCCCTGAGCGTAAGCTTCGGACTTGGCGGCGGCGCTGTTACATAAAGCGCCGTTTTCTGCGGCTTTGTGCTGATATCATATCAGTGCAAAGCCGCTTTTTAATTGCTGAAGCTGATGAAATCCTTCCCCTTCTCCGAAGCGCTCACTTCAAGATCGGGGAATCGTTCCGAAAGGAGACGGCACAGCTTTTCAGCGAATAATATTTCGGTGGAATAGTGAGTGCAGTCAAAGACAGATATCCCCCTGTTCTCCGCGTCAACGAAGATATTGTGCTTTACATCGCCAGTCACAAGGGCTGTGCTGCGGTCGGTCATCATATCAAGCAGAGAGCCGCCCGAACCGCTGCAGAATGCTATATTTTCGATGAAATTGCCGCAGTCGGTATATCTCACCGTCGTTTTAAATGCCGCTCCCAGCTTATCCGCAAGCTCCTTCGATGATATCCTGTCACAGGAGCACTTCCAGCCAAGTCCCGTACCGTCGGGGAAAAGCTCCTCAAGGATCGCTCTTTCTCCAAGACCCAGAACGTCCCGCAGAAGCTCATAGGCTGCGCCGTTGGTGCCGCAGTCTGCAATATCTGCGCTTGTGTGACAGCATATGGCAGTTATGCCGTTATTTATGAGCTTATAAAGCGGAGTATCCGACAGCACGCTCTTTATCGGGTCAAATATTATCGGGTGGTGGCTGATGACAAGCTCTGCGCCCTTTTCAGCCGCTTCGTTCACAACGGCATTA
Organism: Oscillospiraceae bacterium; assembly: GCA_051893755.1. Classification (GTDB taxonomy): domain Bacteria; phylum Bacillota; class Clostridia; order Oscillospirales; family Ruminococcaceae; genus RGIG4694. The sequence continues at coordinate 9,197 of JBJFHQ010000237.1, read as the reverse complement.
GTGATGTCAAGACAGGTAAGGACCTTAGTCACAGGACGGTCGGCACTTCCTGCAAGAAGTCCGCTGTTATCCCACTTTTCCGCCTTGGAAAAGGGCATTATCTCATCTAAATAATCGTATATATCTCCTGCTGTGAGCATATCAGATATCTCCTCCGTGTGCACGTACATATTCCCGTATCTCTTCGGCAAGCTTATAATAGTATTCTCCCTTGACGGGGTCGGACTTGGATATTTCTCTTCCCGTTGATACAGCGGTGCTTATCCTGTGAAGGGCGTATTCCCGCTCGTCCCCGCGGGAAAAGTCCATGAAGCCCACCTCTGCCGCTGCTTCGGAGCAGGACGTTATCCTCCCGTTTTTCCTCGCGGATATCACATTATAGCAAAACCGCCTATCACAGGCAGCCCGCTCGCAGACTATCTCAAAGCCGTTAGCACAGAGATATTTCCGCAGCACAGGAGCCTTTGTCATGGGCTGGAGTATCAGGTTTATTTCGGGAGAAAGCTTGTCTGCGCCGTCCCCGAGTATGCGTGAGATAAGCTCGCCGCCCATTCCCGCGATGACGATATCGGTCACACCCGTTGTATCAACAGCCTTCAGCCCGTCTGAAAGGATAAGTCTCGCCTTATCCGAAACATTGTATTTTTCAAAGGTGAGCTTCGCCGCTTCAAGGGGCTTTTCGTTGATATCGGCAGCCGTGGCGCGGGAGCATTTTCCCGTGAAAAGCAGCTCTGCGGGAAGATAGCCGTGATCGGTGCCGATATCGCAGACATGGTCTCCCGAAACAAGCTCCGCGCAGAGTGATAGTCGTTTGTCAAGCATTATATCCTCCGCAGTTCAATTGATAATTGATGATCTACAATAAAAACAAAAGCAAGAAGCAAGTACGTTGCTCTTGCTTCTTGCCCCGTGATTGCTGCTTTTAGTTGCCGAAATGCTTATTAAGAGCGGCAACAAGCTCTGCAGCGTCTGTTCCGTGAACAGCGCATGCGTCTGCGATGGACTCGCCTCTTGAAGCGGGGCAGCCTAAGCAGTGCATTCCGATCTCAAGAAAATAAGGCGCAGTATCTGCGTCGGCATCAAGAACATCGCCGATGATGGTATCTTCTGTAACTATCATAATTTTTTCATTCCTTTCCGAAAAATGCTATAGATGTAATATCCACATCGTTATTATAACACATTTTCCCGCACATTGCAACAGCTTTTGAGATTTTTTGCGCAGAAAATCCTTCCTGTTATACTCAGCTCTTTTTGTAGTCCTCAACAAATTTTTTCAGCTTATCAAAGGTCTCATCGCTGATATCATGCTCTATCTTGCAGGCGTCGCTGTTAGCGGTCTCCTCGTCAACACCGAGGATATTCCCGAGAAATTCCCGCAGCACAAGATGTCTTGCATAAATGCTTTCCGCCTTTTCGCGGCCCTTGTCCGTGAGGATTATCTCCCCCGACTTTTCCACGGTGATATAGCCGTTTTCCTTTAATATAAGCACCGCACGGCTTATGCTTGGCTTGGAATAGCCCAGCTTGTTCGCAATATCAATTGAACGCACAAATCCCGTCGTATTGTGCAGCACAAGTATGGTCTCGAGGTAATCCTCGCCCGATTCGTATATCGCCATTTCCGCTCCTCCGTCTGTTCAGAATATATTTTTATCATTATAGCATTATTTTCAAAAAAAATCAACAGTTTTATTTGACTTTTGCTTCATAATGTTGTAAAATATATTCATAACCTGTCTTCGGACAAATTTACTTAATATCGAAGGGAAATGCTATGAACAGAAAAAAATTATCTGCCGTTTTAACGGCAGGAGCTCTGGCGCTGTCAATGTTTACCGCCTGCGGAAAAGAAAACGATCCCAACACGACAGATAACGCTGACACTCAGGCGCAAGCCACCGAAGCTGCTGAAGGACCCGTTTCCGTCAAGGATACTCACACAAACGACGAGATACGCGATATCACTGCAGCAGAGCTGGTCTCCGAAATGAAGATCGGCTGGAATCTGGGAAATACTTTGGACGCCACCAACAACAGCGAGGCAGCTACCCAGCCCTCTCAGTTTGAGACCGCCTGGGGTAATCCTGTCACCTCAAAGGCTATGATCGACCTTGTAAAGGATGCAGGCTTCAATGTTCTGCGCGTGCCCGTCACCTGGGAGCAGCATCTCGGCGAGGGCCCAGATTACACCATCGACGAAGCATGGCTTGACCGCGTGCAGGAGGTCGTAAACTACGGCATCGACAATGATATGTTCGTTATCCTCAATCTCCACCACGAGGAATGGCATATGCCTACCTATGACAACCTCGACGCTGCCACCGAGGAGCTCACCGCTGTCTGGACTCAGATAGCAGACCGTTTCGGCGGCTATGACGAGCACCTCATCTTTGAGGGCATGAACGAGCCCCGTCTTAAGGGCACTCCCCTTGAGTGGAGCGGCGGAGATGAAGAAGCCCGCGACTGCATCAACCAGCTCAATGCCACATTCGTGAGCACCATTCGCGCAAGCGGCAAGAACAACGACAAGCGCAGCCTAATGATACCTACCTATGCCGCTTCCTCGGACGATAAGGTGCTGAAGGATTTCGTCGTTCCCGAGGACGACCGCATTATCGTTTCGATTCATGCGTACACTCCCTATAACTTTGCTCTCGCAGACAACGGCACCACCGAATGGTCCGCGGACAAATCCTCCGATACAAACGATATCGACCTTGTTTTCGCACGTCTTAAGGACAAGTTCCTCGACAAGGGCATTCCCGTTGTTATCGGCGAGTTCGGCTCCAGAAACCGCTTCAACCTCGAAGCAAGATGTGCTCATGCCACCTATTACGTAAGCAAGGCAAAGGAATACGGCATTCCCTGCGTATGGTGGGATAACGGCGCATTCGTCGGCAACGGCGAGAATTTCGGACTGCTTGTCAGAAACGAGCTGCGCTGGCACGACCCGGAGATCATCGACGCTCTTATGAAGGGGCTGGAATGATATGAAGCTTGTTATACAAAGAGTGACCGAGGCTTCCGTCACCGTTGACGGAAATGTCACGGGACAGATAGGACAGGGTCTCCTGATACTTTTCGGAGCAGGCAGGGAGGACGAGAACTCCCCCGACATCGAAAGGGAGATAGACAAGCTCGCGGAGAAGATACCGAAAATGAGGATCTTCTCCGACGAAAACGACAAGATAAATCTTTCGCTTAAGGACATAAACGGCAGCCTGCTCATTGTGTCGCAGTTCACACTCTATGCGGACTGCTCCCACGGCAATCGCCCGAGCTTCATAAACGCATGCAGTCCCAAACGGGCTGAGGAGCTTTACGACTATTTCGTGGAGCAGTGCAGAAAGCAGGTCGATACCGTGGAAACCGGCATATTCGGCGCGGATATGAAGGTACGGCTCCTTAATGACGGACCCTTTACGGTTGTTCTGTAAATAATTACAAAAACAGGGATAAGCATTTTCCGCTTATCCCTGATATTTTATGCCTTAGTCAACATCGTTTCTGATGATATCGTCAAGAGTCTCTCTCTTCACAACAACTCTGCTCTGTCCGTCCTTTATCATAACAACGGGAGGCTTTGGTATCCTGTTGTAGTTGGAGGACATGGAGTAGTTATATGCACCTGTGGCAAGAATTGCCAGCGTGTCACCCACCTCTATCTTCTGAACAGGCATGCCCTCGCCGATAAGGTCGCCTGTCTCGCAGCACTTGCCCGCAATAGTTACGCTTTCGGTCCTGGGCTCTGCCGCACGATTTGCAACTACTGCTTCGTACTCGGATTGATACAGAATATATCTGGGATTGTCGCACATTCCTCCGTCGATAGACACGTATGTACGAATGTTGGGGATATGCTTGATGCCGCCCACAGTATAGAGTGTGATGCCAGCAGGTGCCACAACAGAACGTCCCGGCTCGATAAGGATAAAGGGAAGCTTGATATCTTCTTCGGCGCAGACCGCCTTCACCTTCTCGGAGACCTTCTCCATATAGCTGTCATATGGCACGGGATTATCGCCTTCGGTGTACTTTATGCCGAAGCCGCCGCCCAGATTCAGGTCTCTTATCTCATAGCCAAGCTCCTTCTTTATCTTGCCGATGAAGTGCAGCATTACTTCTGCAGCGCACTCAAAGGGGTCGATATCAAGTATCTGGCTGCCTATATGGCAGTGAAGTCCCACAAGCTCGATATGGGGAAGTGCGATAGCTTCCTTGACAGCCTCAAATGCTTCTCCCGTTTCAAGGGCAAAGCCGAACTTGCTGTCTATCTGACCTGTTTTTACGAAATTGTGAGTATGCGCGTCGATGCCGGGCTTTATCCTGTACATTATCTTTGCTGTTCTGCCCTGCTTTTCAGCCATCTCGTTGAGACGGTTCAGCTCGAAGATATTGTCAACGACTATCCTGCCTACGTTGTTTTCCAGTGCAAGAGCAAGCTCTTCATCGGTCTTGTTGTTGCCGTGGAAGCATACTCTGTCCATGGGGAAGCCTGCCTTCAGCGCAGTATATAGCTCGCCGCCCGAGACCACATCAACGCCCATTCCCTCTTCGTTCATGATCTTGTAGATAGCCTTGCAGCTGAACGCCTTGCTGGCATAGCATGCAAGACCTGCGCCGCCGTAGTATCTGTCAATGGATTCCTTGAAGCTGCGGCAGTGTTCTCTGATAAGGTCCTCGTCCATGACGTACAGCGGAGTGCCGTACTCCTTTGCAAGGCTGACGGTATCAAGACCGCCGATGGTCATATGTCCCTCCGCGTTTACGTCAAGATTTTTTGAAACGTACATTTTTATCAATCCTTTCTGAAGCTAAGTTCAGGAATTTTGCTCGTTTTCGCTTTCCGCGATATCGGAGATAATGCTGCGAATCTCCTCCGCGCCCTCTCCCGTCACTGCGGAAAACTCGATACAGTGTATATCCTCAAAGCAGGGTATCTCCTTTGCGAAGCCCTCCATACGCTCTTTGCGCTGATTTTTCGACAGCTTGTCCGCTTTTGTGAAAATTATCGCAAAGGGAGTCTCCGACTCTATCATAAAGTCGATCATCTGCAGGTCCTCCGCCGAGGGTGCATGGCGCATATCTATCAGCTGGAATATCAGCCCGATATCTCTGTCCGAGGATAGATAGCCGTTTATCAGCGACGTCCATCGCTGCTTATCCGACTTGGATATTTTTGCATAGCCGTAGCCCGGCAGGTCTACGATAAATATTTCGTCTGCGCGGTAGAAATTTATGGTCGCCGTCTTTCCGGGAACGGAGGAAACTCTCGCCAGATTTTTTCTGTTGAATATCTTATTGATAAGCGAGGATTTTCCCACATTTGACCGCCCCGAAAATGCGATCTCACAGCATTCACAGGGAGGAAGCTGGGAAAATTCTCCGTAGGAGCAGAAAAACTCGCCTTTGTTGAAATTCATAGCAATTGTCCTCCTTATGTGCAGGGCGCCGCTCAGCGCATCACTGCCGCATTTTCTCCGTCTGCAGGCTTTTCTGCAGGGGTGTTCTTTCTTTTTCTTGAAGCTTTCGGCTTTCCGGGAACGGCAAGCGCTTCGTCAAACACCTCAGAAAGCTTCTCCGCAAGCACAAAACGGACATTCTCCTTGACAGCACTGTCCACCTCGTCAAGGTCGCCCTCGTTGCCCTTGGGGATTATCACCGTCTTGATGCCCTCCTTATAGGCAGCCATTGTCTTTTCACGGAGCCCGCCAATGGGAAGCACCTTTCCGTGAAGAGTTATCTCTCCCGTCATTGCCACGTCCCTGCGGACAGGTATCCCCGAAAGTGCGGAAACCAGCGCAGTTGCCATAGTCACGCCCGCAGAGGGTCCGTCCTTGGGAGTAGCTCCCTCGGGAGCGTGGATATGTATGTCCTTTGTTTTGTAGAAATCGGGGTCGATGTCATATTTCCTGCATATGGTCCTCACATAGCTTACAGCAAGCTTTGCGCTTTCCTTCATCACATCGCCCAGCGAGCCTGTGGTCTCGATAGTTCCCTTTCCGTCCATAACGATAGCCTCCATGGGGAGCATAACTCCACCCACAGATGTCCATGCCAGTCCGTTTACGAGACCTACCTCGTCCTTTTTGGAAACGGTACTGTCCGGATACTTCTTATGACCGAGAAATTCCTCGATATTCCTTGAAGTAACGGAAACTCTCTGCTGTTCGCCCGAAACTATGAGCTTCGCAGTCTTTCTGCATATATCGGCTATCTTTCGTTCAAGAGAACGGACTCCCGCTTCTCTGGTATAGTATTCGATGATATTATATATCGCGCCGTCGGCTATTTTAAGGTTAGATGCCTTCAGTCCGTGCTTCTTTATCTGCTTGGGGATAAGATGCTCTCTTGCGATATGGAATTTTTCCTCTGCGGTATAGCTGGACAGCTCGATGACCTCCATTCGGTCAAGGAGGGGCGCATCTATGGCGGAAATATTATTCGCCGTAGTTATGAACAGCACATTGCTCAGGTCAAAGGGCACCTCGATGTAATGGTCTCTGAAAGCGTAATTCTGCTCGGAATCCAGCACCTCCAGCAGTGCTGCTGAGGGGTCTCCCCTCATATCGCTGGAAAGCTTGTCGATCTCGTCCAGCATGATAAGCGGATTATTTGTCCCTGCCTGACGTATTGCGCTGATTATCCTTCCGGGCATTGCTCCCACGTAGGTCTTTCTGTGTCCGCGGATATCGGATTCGTCACGGACTCCGCCCAGCGATACTCTGACATACTTTCTTCCCAGAGCTGCTGCAATGGATTTTCCGATAGAGGTCTTGCCCACTCCCGGAGGTCCCGCAAGACAGATTATCTGTCCCTTGATATCGGGCTGCAGAGCTCTTACTGCGATATTCTCAACAATTCTGTCCTTGACCTTTTCAAGACCGTAATGGTCGTCGTCCAGGACCTTTCGTGCATTGGCGATATCATTGTTGTCCTCGGTGCGCTCGTTCCAAGGGAGCTCCAGAACTGTGTCCATATATGTGCGGATAACTGCCGCGTCCTGTGACATGGGCGGCATTTTCAGAAAACGCTCGTTTTCCTTTAAAAGCTTCTTCTCGGTCTCGGCGGGAAGCTGAAGAGCCTTTATCTGTTCCTCGTAATCCTCCTCGTCCTCATAGGGCATGAAGTCCATATCTCCCGTATTTACGGGAGGACCTCCCAGCTGCTCCTGTATCACCTTAAGCTGTTCGCGGAGGTAATATTCCCGCTGGCTGTCGTCGATGCGGGCCTTGACCTTTTCCTGCAGCTGACGCTCTATCAGCATGACCTCGGTCTCCCGTGTAAGCATAGACATCAGCATGCCAAGTCTGAGCTCATAGCAGCCTTCCTCGAGAAGCTCCTGTCTGTCCTCGAGAGTGAGCACGATATTGAAGGTGATAGCCTCGAACAGCTCCTTGGGATCGTCGGCATTGGCAACAGCTTCGGTTATCTGGGCAGGCATTCTGGGAACGTACTCGGAATACTGTTCGAACGCCTCCTTAGCCGCACGCATCACCGCCTCCGATTCAATGGGATTGAATCGGATATCATCCTCGGGATATTTCTTCACCTCGGCGGTAAGATATCCGCCGTCATTATTTACGATAACTGCCTTAGCACGATAAAGTCCCTCGGCAAGAACTCTGACATTGGAGCCGTCCGCACGGAGAGTCTGTCTTATCTCGGCAACGACTCCCACATTGTATATATCGCCCACCTGCGGGTCATCCACCTCATAATCGGTCTGAGCCGCCAGAAAGACGAGATTCTTACCGTTTTTGGTCATTGCCTCGTCGATAGCAGCGATAGACTTTTCCCGTCCCGCATCAAAATGTACGACCTCGCCCGGAAAAACCACAAGACCTCTCAAAGCGATCATGGGCATGGGCTTTTTTATAGTTTTTCTCTTTGTTTCATTATTCATATAAATCCGCAGCCTCCTTTCCCGGCGCAAAACAGTTTAATTTTTATCTTTCTGTCAATATGCGCCGAATCACTCGGTTTACAATATATTATTATAATATATATTCCGCGATTTTGCAAGTAACAATTATTTATATTATTATCCTATATTTATTTGAAGATTAATTCGTTTATTTTTCAAGAAAAATTGTCAGAAGGTTTTTAAAACCCTCTCATCGCAGTATTCGCACTCAAGAGTATCGTTGGTACCCCTGAAGCTCTTGGGCAGATAATACTCGGTATTGGTGATGCAGCGGGGATTGGTGCAGCATACCGTGGGATATGGACGTCCCTCCAGCAGCGGCATTTTCTTGTCCTTTTCGCCCAGCATAATGATTATCAGCGCCATTCTGACGTACATTCCATACTTTGCCTGCTTATAGTAGCCTGCTCTGGGGTCCTCGTCAACCTCCATAGCTATTTCGTCCACTCTTGGCAGCGGGTGCATAACTATCATATCCTTGGAAGCCATAGCTATCTTTCTCTTATCGAGGCAGTAAACGTCCTTCTGAGCCAGATATTCCTCCTCGCTGTCGAAGCGTTCACGCTGTATCCTCGTCATATAGAGCACGTCAAGGGAGCCGATACATTCTTCGATGCTGTCCACCTCGGTGAATTTGCAGCCTGCCGCATTCAGGATATCCTTCACATAAACAGGCATGCGGAGCTTGGGAGTGGATATCATAACAAAGCTGTTCCCCTTGAAAGCGGAAAGCGCCTTGCAGAGGGAATGTACCGTTCTGCCGTTGAGAAGATCGCCGCAAAGTCCCACGGTAAGATTATCCAGTCTGCCCTTTTCCTTATAAAGAGTGAGCAGGTCGGTAAGGGTCTGGGTGGGGTGAAGATGACGGCCGTCGCCTGCATTGATTATGGGACAATCTGCCGAAAGAGCCGCCGCCTTTGCGGAGCCCTCCATAGGATTTCTCATGACCATTATATCGGCATAGCCTGAAACTATCTTAGTAGTATCCTTTAAATTCTCGCCCTTTGCCACCGATGACGTAGCGGGGTTGTCAAAACCGATGATAGTGCCGCCAAGTCTGAGCATAGCTGTCTGGAAGGACATCTGTGTACGGGTAGAAGGCTCATAGAAAAGCGTAGCCATGATCTTGCCCTCGCAGGCCTTGCTGTATGCGCCCGGGTCTTCGGCGATCTCTGAGCCGAGCTTTATCACCTTTTCCCACCATTCCACGGGAAAATCGCTTAAATCGATAAGATTTTCATAATTCGAAAAGATCATACACGGTCAT
>JBJFHQ010000236.1:0-2310 GCA_051893755.1 Oscillospiraceae bacterium | reverse complement strand
AAACAGGAAAGACCGATGCGGATATGCACAGAAAAATTATTCCTGCGCCCATTGCCGAAAGAGACGGGGCTGCCGCGTTGATCTCTGCGGGACTGTCCGAGAAGAGCAGCGTGAGTATCGGACGTGCAAGGACTGTTATCCCGATACCGCAGGGGATAGAAATGGCTCCTGCGGCAAAGATAACGTCCTCGGAGCATTTTGCCAGAGCCTTTTTGTCGCCGTTTCCGTAAGCCTCAGATGCAAGTGGAAGTATGCCTCGTCCGAACATGTTCGTTATCGACGGCACAAGGTTGAACACTGTTATGGCAAGCCCCGAAAAGCTGCCGTAGATAAAGTTTGGTATCTCAGAACGGGGGAGTCCGTATTGTGCAAAAACGGAGGGGTCGCGGTCATATGCCGTCTCCAGGGAATTCATTATGGTAGCAAGGTCTATCATAGATGTGATATTCGTGACCAGAGCGCATACAGCTCCGGGAACAGCGATAGCCGTAAGCTCCCTTACTGTCTTTTCCACAGACATCACAGTGCCGTTTCCCGTGATCTCACGCATGTTTTTTCTGCCGTTGACAAGGTCATATATTATCATGAAAACCAGTCCTGCCAGTACCGACAGAGTGATTCCTCCGCACGCAGCGGCTGAAGCATAGGACAGCGCAAGCTCCTTAGACCTGAGCGATGTTCCCGTGATACGGCAGAACAGCTCGGGATCGTCGTAAAACAGCTTCGTCACGCCGTAGGCTCCGCAGAGACCTGCCGCAAGCTTTGTCAGAGCTTCTGCGACCTGTGACAGTGCCGTGGGATACATATTCCGCCTGCCCTCGTAAAAGCCCCTCAGAACAGCGCAGGGACATCCGAAAAGCACTGCGGGAGCTATCATTATCACCGACGGCAGAGCAGCGCTGTCATGAGCCGCGTATTTGCAGAAGGGCAGGGCAGCGGCCATTATCAGAAGCATTCCCGCCAGTCCCGCCCCGGTAAAAAGCAGCAAAGCGGTGCTTTTTATCCGTTTAAGAGAAGCTCCGCCGTTTGCGGCGATATCGCGGGCGGTAATACATGCGGCAGCGGCAGGAAGTCCCGCAGCAGTAACCGCATAGATCGGAAGAAATATCCCGTATGCACAGGAAAAATAGCCCATTCCCGTTCCGCCCAGCAGACTTGCCAGCGGGATACGGAAAAAGGCGCCGATCAGCTTTGTTATGACAGCCGACGCTGCCAGAATAACAGAACCGTAAATAAATCCCTGTTTTTTCATTGCAGCTCCATTTCATTTTATAGCGGATTATTCTCAGCCGGAAGGTAAGGACCCGTCAGCATTTCGGCTGATATGGATCTGTAAAGTATATGCGGGAAATGACCGCCTTATACTTGACGGAAAATGTAACGAAAATCATGTCGGATTTTTTGATAAAATAAACAAACAAATATAATTTTCATACAGTCTATTGACAATTTAAAAATATTGATATATACTATTAATAGCAAAAAAAATATAAAAAGGAGTAGTAGATATGAAAATAAAAAAGCGCTATATTATAGCCTGTGTTCTTCTCTGTGTGCTCAGTATATTTATCAGTATGGCTGTCTTCCATCTGGAAATGACGTTGAGTAAGTTCTCCAAAACGAATGATATCATTTCTACTTCGTGGAACAATGCAGACCTTATGGTTACGGGGATAGTGAAGGACACAAGTACTCTTACCAAAGATGAGAAGGTATTCTATCTCGGCAAGGTCACATACATACAGAATGGAAAATACGAAGCCTATAATAAGGATATGTTTATGGGTGACAAAGTAATTCCTTACTATGGCGAGGTCAAGTTCGGTGATAAGATCAATATTTATTATAAGCCGGACGATCCCGAAATGCTGGCGGTCAAGTCTCCGCTTACAACGTACATCATTGCACTGGGAGTTCTTCTCGTTGTAGATGTAGCTCTTATCGTTGTTGCACGTCTGCTGAATAAGTCTCTTAAGGAAAATACATTCAGTGATGCGCCCGTGTCTATCATGGACATCCCCATATGCGTACTTGTTGCAGGATTTATCATCTGCTTCTTCATGGGAATGTTTGTGGGAAGCGTCAGCGTAAACAACTACGATCAGATAAACCAGACGCTTGCTGAGGAATATTACGAAGATGGAAACCAGTATTCCTTCGGTCACGTTTCAACAGCATCTGATGCCGTTGAAGAGGATGCTGCAGCAGCAGAATAATTCAGATATTTTATCTTCCTGCCGTACTTTCTGTGCGGCAGTTTTTTATGTTTGCCCCGAATGGGCAGTAACTCGGTGGTGAAAGTCCACTACA
>JBJFHQ010000235.1:0-2321 GCA_051893755.1 Oscillospiraceae bacterium | reverse complement strand
GAGGAGATAAACTGATTGATAAACCGGAATTTTGCGAGACAATCTGTGATGAAGGAAAATTGTTATAGCAAAGCTGTGAAATAGATGAGTGATATGAATATTTCGATGGGAGAAAAAACTATGGAACCTATAAAAATCCGAGGTCTTAAACAGAATAATCTTAAAAATATTTCCCTCGATATCCCAAAGAACAAAATCGTTGTCTTTACGGGAGTTTCGGGCTCGGGAAAGTCCAGTATAGTCTTTGATACCGTTGCGGCGGAAAGCCAGCGGCAGATGAACGAAACCTATAACGCCTGGGTAAGAGGCAGACTGCCGAAATACGAGAAGCCGAATGTGGAGTTTATCGACAATCTCAACCCCTCGGTCATTATCGACCAGTCACGACTTGGCGGAAATGCTCGTTCAACGGTTGGCACGATAAGTGATATGTATTCTCTTTTACGATTGCTGTTTTCAAGAATCGGTACACCGTCGGTAGGTCCTGCCTCATACTTTTCCTTCAACAATCCTAACGGAATGTGCCCCACCTGCGCAGGTATCGGAAAGATAATGGATTTCGATATGAACAACCTCATTGACGCCGATAAGACCTACGACGAGGGGTGCTTTAATTTGCCTGCATTCGGCACGGGAAATTATTACTGGAAGGTTTATCGTCGCCCCGAATATTTCAGGACAGACGTTCCCTGGAAAGACCTGACCGAAGAGGAACAGAACATTCTTTTATACGGCAGCCGCACAAAAGGCGGCGAAAGGCTTGATAAGAAGCTGGAGGGCGTTTACAATCAGTTCAGGCGGCTTGTTCTTATGAAAGGTGCCGAGGAACAAACGGACAATACGCTCAAAAAAATAGCGAGATTTCTCTATGAGTGTGAGTGTCCCGACTGCAAAGGAAAGCGTCTTAATCAGACAACACTTTCCTGCAGGATCAACGGATATAACATAAACGATATGTGCGAGATGGAATTTTCGCAGCTTCGGGAGGAGCTGGATAAAATCCATGATGAAAGGGCAGTAACGATTATTGAACAGCTTAAAGCCTCACTGGACAGAATGATAGATATAGGTCTGCCGTATCTGTTTATGAACAGAGAAAGCTCTACTCTTTCGGGAGGCGAAGCCCAGCGATTAAAGCTTGTGCGTTATATGGGAAGCTCCCTTTGCGGAATGATCTATATTTTCGACGAGCCAAGTACGGGAATGCACCCAAGAGATGTTCACCGGATGTCAAGGCTGCTGAAAAGTCTGCGTGACAAGGGGAACACCGTTCTTGTGGTTGAGCACGACAAGGATATAATCAGCATTGCGGACGAGGTTATTGACATTGGTCCTCTTGCAGGTAAAAACGGCGGCGAGGTACTGTTTCAGGGAAGCTACGAAAGCCTCCTTATAAGCGGAACAAAAACGGGAAATGCCTTGTCCTCGGAAATAAGGGTAAAGGAAAATGTCCGTAAGCCGAAGGATTTTCTTCCCATAAGGGGAGCAAGCCTTCATAATCTCAAGAATATTGACGTTGATATTCCCCTCGGAATAATGACGGTTGTGACAGGCGTTGCAGGAAGCGGAAAATCTACCCTTATCAGAGATGTTTTCGCAAAGCAGTATGAGGAGCAGGTAGTTCTTATCGACCAGAGCGCAGTTACTGCAACGGGACGTTCTACGGTATGCACCTTTCTGGGCTTTTTCGATGAAATAAGAAAGGTTTTCGCCGCAGAAAACAATGCCGATGCAGGTCTTTTCACCTTTAACGGAAAGGGCGCCTGCCCATACTGTAAGGGTCGTGGTATGATCACTACCGAGCTTGTGTTTATGGAGCCTGTTACCACAGTTTGCGAGCATTGCAGCGGCACACGCTACAGCGAGGAAGCACTCAAATATTCCCTTAAGGGAAAAACCATTGTTGATGTTCTGAATATGAGCGTTGAGGATGCTGTGCCTTTCTTTGCGGATAATAAGAAAATATCTGCTATGCTTAGCGCACTTATGGAAGTCGGACTGTCCTACATCTCGTTAGGACAGCCGCTGTCAACCTTTTCGGGCGGAGAACGTCAGAGAGTAAAGCTTGCGCAGAATATCAAGAAAAAAGGTAACATCTATATTTTAGACGAGCCTACAACGGGGCTTCATGCCGCTGATATTGAAAAGGTTGTGAGTATTCTCGAAGCCTTTGTTGATCGAGGCAACACGGTTATTGTTATTGAACACAACACCGATGTTATGAAGCTTGCCGACTACATTATTGACATAGGTCCCGACGGCGGCACAAAAGGCGGTGAGGTCGTATTTACGGGAACGCCGAAGGAAATGATTGAAAGCGG
>JBJFHQ010000234.1:0-2322 GCA_051893755.1 Oscillospiraceae bacterium | reverse complement strand
CACTCTTCCCTTATTGACCTCGTTATGTATAACATCGTCGGCATACTTGTAGAAGCCGCGGCGGTTGAACACTCCCGTAAGCTCGTCGGACATGGATATCTTGTTGAGCATTGTATTCTTGTTCTGGATAAGCTGGATAGAGCCTTCAAGCCGCTTTACAAGTCCCGTCAGCTTGATAGCCGTGCAGACCTGCGGCGCTGTGGAATAAACGAACTGGAAATATTCGGGGTCTAAGTCGCAAAGCATCAGACCGTACTGCTCCTCGTTGCTGTAGAGGGGCGAAAGGACCAAAGTACGCCGTGTATTCTCGGGAGAATATCTGTTGGCTGCGTACTCCTTCCACGGTATGATCTGATCGTCCCCCTTAAGCGTATAGAGCATATCTCCCACATGATAGGATTTAAGATACAACTTCTCGGGCTGCTCCCACTGGGAGTTGGGGGGATTTATGATAGGCTTCTCATACACATAGATGTACGAGCTGCGCACGTGTATCCTGTGAAGATTGTTGGTTATGGAATTGAAGCACTGCTCCTCGTCCTCCATATACATTATCATATCCTTGGCGATATTGCTTATGAGGAAGGTGCAGAGCGAATCGTCCGCCTGACGTACATAGAACCAGCTCAGCATAAAATCGGTGAGTGCACGGTTGAACTGCTCGAACAGGTGGATCAGCTTTATCTGCTTGGAATGGATATTCCCCACCAGATCAATGCATATCTTCTCCGACGCGTCAAGCATAGTGAGAATGACATCGTGGCTGATAATATTCACGTTTTCGTCGAGAATGTCCTTAAATTCGCCGATAAGCCTTGCCTCGGGGAGATCTCCGCCCCCTGCCGAAGCGGTGAACACATTTGCAAAGAAGGCAGAAAGCTTTTCACGGATAAGCCTGCCCTTGGCGCTGACATCCGTTCCCGCAAGGATATTTACGATAGTTCGGGCAGTCTCTTCGGTGGACATGTTCTTCACGATAGAGCTGAGTCTGGAGCTGTCTCCCGATATCATGCCGCAGCCGCAGGAGCTTCTTATCACAAGTCCCGACTGCAGCTCCTCGCTGGCGGGAGCATTTCCGCTCCTTATCCACTTCACGAGCCGCTCAACGGCAGCATATCCGAGAATGGACGCATCTGCCCTGACAGTAGTCAGCATGGGCATAAGGCTCATAGCCACTTCGGAATCGTCGTAGCCTGTTATGATGATATCCCTGCCCGGTTCAAGACCTCTGCTGCGGACAGCCTTATAGCCGCCTATGCACATCTGGTCGTTGGCGAAGCAGATAGCGTCGAGCTTTTTCCCGCAGTTATCCATAAGATCAAGGACCGCCTGCTCGGAATATTCGGAGAAATTGCCGTAGGCTATCATTGACTCATCGTATTCAAGATCGTTTTCAAGCATTGCCTCACGGTACGCCTGAAGTCTGGACTGAGCGTCCTTATTATTTTTCGGACCGCTGACAAAGGCTATATTCTTACAATTATGCTCGGACACAAGATGATCTACTATCAGCTTGATGCCGTCGCTTCCGTATCTGAGACAGGGATAGCCCCTCACCTCGTTTTCAAGGGTAAGCACGGGCATACCCTCGAACTGATCGACAAATCCCTTGAATTCCTCATTTGAAATAAACTGCCCGATAGTTGCGGCGGAAATAATAACTCCGTCAAGGACGCCGGGTCTGGCGTAATTATACAGAACATTGTTCTGATATTCGTAAACTGTATGCTTCTGGTCGTAATAATCTCCTCCGAGAGACCTTCCCGGAAAAAAGATTATATTGACATCAAGGTCCTCTGCCGCTTCAGACGCACCCTTTACTATCGGTCTGGAGTAATCATTTTCCAGATGATGGATCATTAGTCCGATCGTAAGTCTGTTGTCCATTTATAATACAGCTCCTTCTTCCGAAATTATTCCACACATTAAGGGCAATACCTACTTGTATACATTATACAATATTTTTCGGCAGATTTCAAGCTTCCGTCGTTAAAAAATCCATAAATTAAAATTTTCGTTAGCGCGTACAAAAAATATTGACTTATTTTATCAAAATGATATAATAGAAGTATAGCATGATCAGGGAAATCGCCAAACATGTCGTTTCACAGGCTCACAGCAGCTGTTTTTCGCACGTCGGAAACGGTGTATGCGGCGTTTCCCACGAAAAAGGAAGGAATGATCGGAAATATGAAAAAAATACGCTGGGGGATATTCGGCACGGGCGCTATCGCCCACACATTCTCCGAAGCATTGTCCAAATGCGAAAATGCCGAGCTGTGCGTAATTTCCTCCCGCAGCGAGGAAAAGGCAAAGGCTTTC
>JBJFHQ010000233.1:0-10882 GCA_051893755.1 Oscillospiraceae bacterium | reverse complement strand
CAAATGCGCCCTATTTCCCGAGCGCTGTTGTGAGCCGTATGGCAACAGGGTATCCGCTGCTGTTCAATCATCTTATGCCTCATCATCTTGTGGGCATCATTGAAAATGAATATAACAGGTTCCGCGAGCTGATAAAAAATCAGTATAATATAAATATCAATGCGGACAAGAATGTGCTGCTTGCACTGCTTTACTCCGCAGGAGGCTGCGGCGACGCACGTTCCGTCGGAACAACAGCCGCAAACTTTTTCCGCACCGAGTTCTACAAGCTGGTAAACTGCAGAGCCGATGCGCTTGAAAATATCAGAAACATTTATTTCAGAGCAGATACAAAGCATCTTCCGCAGAATATCGCCGCATTGTTTGACACTCCGCATAAGACCGAGCTGCTTATTTACGGAAGCGAGCTGCTGATAAGAAAACTCACCGAGGAGCTTCCCGAATATGTCATACACGGGGCTTTAAGCGTTGATGAAGCTGTGAATGCCGCACAAAAGGAGAATATCAGCTTTGTTATAATCGATATCTCCCACAAAAGCATTGACAGCACTGCGTCTGCGGCGGAGACAGACCCTGCAAGGACGATAATGTCGTCAATGGCTGCTAAAACATGGCACGACGGAAAGGTACTTTTCGGCAGACTTATGGACAATGCTCCCGAAATGCCCATATATCTGCTGGAAACGCCACAGCGGGTTATTGACGATGAACTGCTCTCAGGCTTTGTCCGTCTGGGCGCGAGGGGAAAGATATCGATGCTGTCAGGGGATAATGATAATGACGGACTGACAGATCGGATCGCTGAAATAAGCCATGAGCTTTACATGCAGAATATTGCAGCAGATCTGGCTCAGCAGCATAAGGCTCTCACCTTTGAAACTGCGCCGAAATATCTGGATGACGATCTTCTCGCAGATATGTGCGGATTTGAGCTTGAGCGCGTAGTTGACGCGGACGATGTGAATGGCATGCTGACTGATTCCGAAAGGCCTAAGGAACGCTTTGATGATGTTATCGGTGCGGGAGCTGCAAAAAAGGAGCTCAGATTCTTTGTGGATTATCTTAAGGACCCGCGGAAGTATATGGCACAGGGCCACAGGCTCCCGAAGGGCATCCTTCTTTACGGAAAGCCCGGCACGGGAAAAACTATGCTTGCAAAGGCTATGGCGGGAGAATCGGACATCACATTTATCCCCGCTGCGGCAAGCTCGTTTGTCAACAGATATGCAGGGAGCGGACCTGCCGCTGTCCGTGAACTTTTCCGCAAGGCAAGGCGCTATGCTCCGTCAATAATTTTCATCGACGAGGTGGACGCCATCGCTAAACAACGCACAGGCGACGGCTTTAACGAAACCTCCGAGGAGACCCTCAATGCGCTTCTGATCGAGATGGACGGCTTCTCCGTTGACCCTAAGCGCCCTGTGTTTGTGATCGCAGCTACCAATTTTGAGGCGGATAACGGCAGGGGAGGGAAAAGCGTACTGGACGAAGCGTTTGTACGCCGTTTTGACCGCAAGATACGCATCGAGCTGCCAAATAAGGAGGAACGGAAACAGCTTCTTGAGCTGCTTATCTCAAGGATACCGAAGCACAGTATCTCCGAAGCTATGATTGAAAGCATCGCTTCCCGTTCTCTCGGCATGAGTCCTGCCATACTCACCAATGTTGTGGAATCGGCACGGCGTACGGCATTTGATCTTATGACCGAAGTAAACGACGCTATCCTTGAAGAGGCGTATGAGCAGACAAAATACGGCGAGAAAAAGGACTGGGGAGAAAAATATCTTCTGCGTGTGGCACGGCATGAAACAGGGCATGCTATAATAAACTATCTCTGCGGAAATACTCCCGGATATCTGACCATTGAGGCAAGAAGCAATGCGGGAGGATATATGGAATTTTCCGAGGAGCAGCGCGATTCTCCGATGATGACGCGCAGTCAGCTTATCGACAGGATACGCGTTGACTTAGGCGGCCGTGCTGCGGAAATAATGTACTACGGCGAATCGGAGGGCATTTCGACCGGTCCCTCCGGAGACCTCGAGAGCGCCACGAACACTGCACTTTCCATGCTGATTTATTTCGGCATGGACAAGGAATTCGGCATCGCCTCTGTTGATCGGAAAACTGCCATGAATGACCCCGAGATCAGAAAACGGGTCAGCAGGATACTCGACGAGGAGCTTACCAACTCCATAAGGATACTGAATGATAATAAAGACCTTGTGGACGCTCTCGTCGATGAGCTGTTAAAGAAGAACCGTCTTACGGGCAGCGAGATCTCGGAGCTGCTGCAGAAGGTCCGCAGTACAGTGAAAACCTGAATCTGTCGGAGGATGTCCGAGGACGGGCAGCCTCCCTGCAGCTGCAGAAAATCTTTCGATAAGGAGAAAAAATATGATACTCAGCGTCAGTAGGCGCACCGATATCCCTGCATTTTATTCCGACTGGTTTTTCCGTCGGCTCAAGGATGGATATGTATATGTGCGCAATCCGATGAATCAGCATCAGATAAGCAGCATCAGCCTTTCGCCTGATGTGGTTGACTGCATCGTTTTCTGGACTAAGGATCCCTCTCCGATGCTCGGACGGCTGGACGAGCTTGAGGGCTACGATTACTACTTTCAGTTCACATTAAACAGCTACGGGAGGGAAGCGGAGCCTAATGTCCCTTCACTGGACGCCCGTCTTAAGACCTTTGCTTCACTGTCGGAAAGGATAGGGCGTGAACGGGTTATCTGGCGCTATGATCCTATATTTTTTTCCGATGTATATACTGCGGAGCATCATCTGAAAAGCTTTTCCTACATCGCAGACGCACTGAGCAGCTATACGGAAAAATGTGTTTTCAGCTTTGTGGATATCTATCCCTCAAAGAACGGCGGGAACCTTTCTCGTCTTGGAAACAGACAGCTTTCCGCTTCAGAACTCGATGATTTTCTGAGGAGGCTTTCGGAAACAGCCGGGAGCCATGGTCTGACCCTTGCTTCCTGCGCCGAGAATATAGACGGGGCAAAGTACGGTATTCAGCCAAACAGCTGCATCGACCGGGAGCTTATAGAACGCATTACAGGAGCTTCTCTCGATGTCAGAGCTGACGGTCAGCGTGCGAATTGCCATTGTGTTAAATGCGATGATATCGGTTCGTATGACACCTGCCCACATGGCTGCGTATATTGCTACGCCAATTACCGCCGCGCCGATGTGGAAAGGATGCAAAGCCGTTATGATGCCGATTCTCCGCTGCTGTGCGGCTCGGTGGATGAGTCGGCGGATAAGGTGACTGTCAGGGCAGTAAAATCATTCAAAAAGCAGGGTCAGGAGCTCTCCGATGAAGAGTATGTCCAGCTGGACCTTTTCAGTCGGCTTTGAGAACACAGAATGGCATACTTGACGATAAAAACAGAAAGGACTGCTATAAAAATGATGGACAGGATATGGGAATACTACGGTGAATCAGCACGGGCAGCAGGAAGGGACAGCAAGGGAAAGTCCCGCCCTTTTTCACTGGAGTCGGTATTTTATAATCGGGACACACTTAAGGATGTAAGAACTCAGAATGAGCTTGTACGTGCCTTTCTGGGAGATGAGTCCGCAGAGCTGACCGTAAGCACGGACGATGTTTCCGTGGAAAGGCTGGCTCCGTTTTTCAGCAAGGTAACTCCGCCCTATCCCGAACAGGTGAGGGCTATTCAGAAAGCGCTGGTCTCGCCCGTTTCCCTGATACAGGGACCTCCCGGAACAGGAAAAACAGAGATGATACTGAATCTGATATCGGCTATCCATAATTGTTATCCCGAAAAAACGGTTGCTGTTGTTTCATCCAATGCCGAGGCTATCAACAACATCATCGAAAAGATACGCGGCGGAAGGGATAAGGATGAAATGCTTGCGGAGATATATGAGCACTTTGCTGTGCTCGGCTCTCGTAAGGTACGCAGCAAATGGAAGGAACATCTTGAAAAGGAGCACCGCAGCACCGACTGCTTTCAGGATGATTCCTTAAGGATAGACCCCGATCATCTTAAGGATTTCCCTATTTTTTCAAGCACCATTCATTCTCTAAGGAAAATATTCTCCACCAAAAAAGGCTTTGACAACCAATTTGATTTTGTTATCGCAGATGAGTGCTCTCAGGTGAGCATTATGCTGGGACTGGCAGCCATGAGCTGTGCTAAGCAGCTTGTGCTGATAGGGGATACCAATCAGCTTTCACCCATAATCCATGACTCGGCTAAAAGGCTAAATGCGGAATATGACGATATTCCCGAGATATACAAGGAAAAGGACAATAAAAGCTTTCTGAGCGTCTGTGAGGAGATATTCGGCGGCAGGGAAAATTCTTGTATGCTGAACAGGCATTTTCGCTGTCATCCGTCAATAATAGGTTTCTGCAACGAATATGTTTATGACAACAAGCTTCAGATAATGTCGAAGGATGACGGAGAATTCCATATCCGCGCAGTGTGGTATGAGGGGGAATACTGCGAAAACATTAAAACGCCTGTTCCGAACGATATTGACGGCAAGCGCAATATGCGGCAGATAGAGATATTCATGCGCGAAGAATGGCCGCTGCTGAAAAATACCATAAGCCTGGACCCTGATCTGAGCGTTTGCGTTATTTCGCCGTTTCGTGTGCAGCTGGATATCCTGAGAAAAATGCTTAAGGAAGCAGGCTGTGAAGCGATGCTTGAAACGAGCG
Organism: Oscillospiraceae bacterium; assembly: GCA_051893755.1. Classification (GTDB taxonomy): domain Bacteria; phylum Bacillota; class Clostridia; order Oscillospirales; family Ruminococcaceae; genus RGIG4694. The sequence continues at coordinate 6,177 of JBJFHQ010000233.1, read as the reverse complement.
GCTCCGATGATACGGAACCGGAGCATATCCTGAAGCTGACTGCTCATAAGGCGCAGGGAAAGGGTTTTGACATTGTATATATGTTCACCGTTGAGGACTATGCTTCGGGTCCAAAGCCATGGTGTCAGCAGAAGCGGCTGATGAATGTCGCAGTTTCAAGAGCAAAAAGGGAATTCTGCATTATCACCTCTGCTCAGTGGCTGCCGGATGAACTTCAGAAGGAGCTTCTCGGATATGTTTTGCCTCTTCCCGAGCTATCCTGCTGTGACAAGGACGAGATGTTCTACAGAAAAATGCTCACCTATGTTGCCGGGCATTGCCCGACGCCCCGTGGCAGATTCGGTCTGCACAGATCGTCGATCACGTCTGTTTTTGACAAAACACCCCTTTACAGACAGCTGTACTCTACGGGCCGTGACTGCAGGGATGAAAATTCTGCGCCCTCTCACTGTATGCGGGATGCTCTTGTCAGAGAATTCGGCGATACATATTCAATATTTTACGAGGTGCCCCTCAAATGCATTGCAGAGACTGAATACGCCGATGTTACGGACGAGGATATGCTTGATTTCAGGGAAAGCTCCGCTCTTGACATAGTGATGTGCCGCGGCAGTGAAATAATGGCAATAATTGAGATAGACGGCGCATATCACCGTATCGATGAACATCAGCGGGAATGTGATGAAAAAAAGGACAGCTGGCTGTTGGATATCCTTGATGCAGGGGGACGGTATCTGCGGTTTTCCACCGACGGTTCGTCCGATTCGGAAATGGAGATAGTCGAAAGAGCTCTGCATTGTTCCGACAGTGCTCCTCTCACCATAAAAAGCGAAGCTGCTGAGCTTTGCCGAAGCATCACCGATACGGTGAACAAAAGGGATTTTCTGATAAGAAGACTTTATGATACAATTTCGGATTGTCTGGAAAGGGTAAGGGAGAAGACTGATTCCGCAGATATATCCGATGAGACGAAAAAAACACTCTGCAGCATGAATTATCAGAATGCAGACGATATATCATATGATGAAGAGCTGGGAAGGCAGTTCTATCTATGTCGGTACGGTATCGCATATGCTTTTGAATATGCGCTCATGTACGAGATAGTAATGCGTTCCTACATCAAAAAAGACGGAGGCGCTCAGTCTCTCGGAGCCTTTTCCTTCGGGTGCGGCTCTCTGCCCGACGCATGGGCTATGGCGTATTCTATGAATCGTCTTACAGCCGAGGATATGTCCTTCGGAAGCTGCAGTCTGTACTATAAGGGTATAGATTCCGCTTCGTGGACGGAAAAATTCATCCCGGAGGAAGAAAACGGCTCTTCGTGTGTGAGCAGCTCTGAGCTTTTCTCGAATTTCAGGCTGTTTGATTCCGATATCGCCGATTTTATGGACAAAAGGCTGCGGAAAAATGTTTATCATAACATTCTGATGTTCCCTAAAATACTTAATGAGCTCAGCGGGGAATATCTTGAAAAAATGACAGATATCCTCGGCAGCTGCAGCTTTTCCTTTGATGAATACTATGTATGCGTCAGCCACAGCCGCAGTCATTTAGCAAACGGCGGTGCAAAAGCTGTTGAGAGGATCATCAATGCTGTAAACCGCAGCAATGAATTTGACGTATGCAGCAACATCTATGAGATGATGGGCGTAAGCTCTCTGAGGGAGCTGAAAACCTGGAACAGCTCTGCCGACGATGAACTTGTGGATATCACCTCTCCTGAATACTTTGAGCTGTTCGGCGGGATAAGCTCCCCGCTGAGCTGCTACGCCTTTAGAAGCAGTCTTATTGACGGAGGCAGAGAAGCGTCCGAAATATCTGAGCTGAATCCTGATTTTGCTTCTGAGAACACTGAAAAATATCTGAAAGCTCTTGCTCTCAGACTTCCCGAGGCACGTGTTCATCAGAATGTCAAGGTCAGTCAGTTAGTGTTCCAGATAGTACGTCTGAAAAGGAAAAATGAGGTGTAAGTTCTTCTTCCGTAAAGGACGGCGTGCTCACCGCAGAGCTGCCGTCCTGCCCGAGGAAAAGCGCGCCGATGTCTTAATATCTGCGGGTTGCCAAAAGGGATATGCACTGTACCTTGGAAGAGCATTTGCGGTAAGATCTGCTGTCCAGATAATTACATTGACATATCATATGACTCATGTTATACTGAAATAGTCGGGATTTTGCTTTATCCGACAATAAATTGCATAAATAGCGAGGTATGAACATATGAAAGTGATCATCATAGGCGGAGTTGCGGCAGGCACAAAGGCTGCCGCAAAGATAAAGCGGGAGGACCGCTCGGTACAGGTGGACATCTACACCAAGGGCAGAGATATCTCCTACGCGGGCTGCGGTCTGCCATATTATGTGGGTGGAGAATTAACGAGGGAGGAGCTTATCATAAATACTCCCGGGAAGTTTTCCGCGCTTACGGGAGCGGCGGTACATACGGGACAGGAGGCTGTGAGTGTTGATATCAAGGCAAAGACTGTGCTCCTCCGCGACCTTTCAAATGGGTCGGAATATGTCGAAAAATATGATAAGCTTATAATTGCCAGCGGCGCGGAGCCTGTTGTCCCCGATATCCGGGGAGCGGGACTTGAAGGCGTGTTCACCGTCCGTACTCCCGACGACGCTGTCGCTGTCAGAGAATATATCGAGAAGAAGGGCTGCAAAAAGGCTGTTGTTGTGGGCGCAGGCTTCATCGGTATGGAAATGGCTGAAAATCTTATGGCGAAAAAGCTGTCGGTCACTGTTATGGACATGACTTCCCAGATACTGCCCAATGTACTTGACCCCGAAATGGCAGGTTTTGCCGCAAGAGAGCTTCGCAAAGGCGGGATGAAGATAATGACGGGGACTGCTGTTTCGGCAATAAAGGGCAGCACTTCCGCAGAGGCTGTTCTGACGAGTGCCGGGGAAGTGCCCGCAGATATCGTGATAATAAGCGTGGGTATCCGTCCTGCGACGGATTTTCTTGAAGATACCGGGATAGAAATGATAAAGGGCGCCATTGTCGCTGATGAGTATCAGAAAACAAATATTGACGATATTTATGCAGTGGGCGACTGCGCGATAGTAAAAAATCTTGTCACGGGCGAGGCGCAGCAGTCGGCTATGGGCTCCACCGCAAACATTACCGCAAGATGTCTTGCAAAAACTCTGACGGGAGATGACAGTGCATACAAGGGTTGTCTCGGAACAGGAGTCGCAAAGCTTTCCGATACGCTCAGCGCGGGACGCACGGGACTTTCCGAGAAACAGGCTCAAATGGCAGGCTTCGATGTGATAACAGCTGTCTGCGTAAGCGACGACAAGGCGCACTATTATCCCGACGCTTCCGCCTTTGTCACGAAGCTTATCGCTGACAGAAACAGCGGCAGACTGCTGGGCATGCAGGTGCTGGGCAGCGGAGCTGTGGACAAAATGACCGATATCGCCGTTGTGGGAATTTCCGCAGGACTTAAGGTCAGCGATTTTGATACAATGGATATGGCATATGCTCCGCCGTTTTCCACTGCTATCCACCCATTTGTTCAGGCGTGTTATGTTCTGGAAAATAAAATGAGCGGCGAATTTGAGACGATAACTCCCGCGGAGTATCTCGCGGGAAAGGCAAAGGGCTATCGCGTGATAGATGTTCAGCCTCAGCCGAAGATATTCGGCGCGAAGTGGGTGGATCTCGGAAAGGTAAACGGCGGGATAGAGGGCATCAGCAAGGACGAAAAGCTGCTGCTTGTATGCACGAAGGGCAAACGCGGATATTTCCTGCAGAACAGACTGAAATACTTCGGATACACAAATACTAAGGTCCTTGAAGGCGGCGAGTTTTTCAATACCGTCAAGGTGGAAAATGCTGCGGGGACCATATCTCCCGAGGAGGTAAAGCGGGTCAAGGCGCTGGGCTGTCTTAAGGACAAGCGCTATGACGATATCTTTAATGTCCGCGTCATCACCAAAAACGGCAAGATATCGGCTGCAGAACAGCACGTTATCGCACAGGCTGCGGAAAAGTACGGAAGCGGGGAAGTCACCATGACTTCACGTCTCACAATTGAGATACAGGGCGTGCATTTTGCCGATATTGACGATATCATCGCATTTCTGAACGAAAACGGCCTTATGACCGGCGGAACAGGCTCTATTGTGCGGCCTGTGGTTTCCTGCAAGGGCACTACCTGTCAGTACGGACTTATCGACACATTCTCACTCAGCGAGAAGATTCACGAGCGTTTCTTTATCGGCTATCATGATGTGACCCTGCCGCATAAGTTCAAAATAGCTGTGGGCGGCTGTCCCAACAACTGCGTAAAGCCGGACCTTAACGATATCGGGATTGTAGGTCAGCGCATGCCCGTACCCGAACCTGACAAGTGCAGAGGCTGCGGAAAATGTCAGGTGGAGCTAAACTGTCCCATTAAGGCGGCAAGAGTGGAGAACGGCAGGATAGTCATCGGAACAGACTGCAGCAGCTGCGGACGCTGCAGGGGGAAATGTCCCTTCGGCGCAGTACCCGGATATATCGAGGGCTATAAGATATATCTTGGCGGAAGATGGGGCAAGAAATATGCAAACGGAAGACCTATCGAAAAGATATTCTCCTCCGAGGAGGAGGTCATGGATATCATCGAGCGTGCCATACTGTTCTTCCGTGACGAGGGCATTACCGGCGAGCGCTTCTCCGACACTATCAGCCGCTTAGGCTTTGACTATGTGCAGGACAAGCTTCTGAACAATGAAATAGACAAGGCGGCTGTACTGAAAAAGACCGTCAAGGGTGGGGCGACCTGCTGATAACAGAGGCGGTATTCTGCCGAAATGTATGTATACATCTGCTGAGCTCTTGGGAGGAAATTTACGAGATTCTGATAAGGATGATCATCTTACAGAGATGGTAACGGTGGGAAATGAGACCATTGAGATACGCTCATTCCGAGACAGGATATATGTTGAAAGACCTGTCTGAGTAGAGTTTCAGCAGATGAACATCTTTGCTCCCGAGGCATACTTCCGAGGTGAGAGCATTAAGGAACCGCTGATTAAATCGTTTCACGACACTCTCAGTAACGGATTTTCGAGCGTCGGAAACGATGGCTTCGCCTTTAATCAGCGCTTCCTTAACGGCTATAATATCGATACGGCTTAGATATTTATGCCGAACACGGTGGGCGGCTATGTGCCCGGACAGGCTTCTTTCGAGCTGCGATGACTCGGCAAGCAGGCAGACATGCTCCGCTTTTCTTGATGCGAAATAGTTATGGGTAACTATCTCCTTACATGAAATTATTACATATTCAATATTTGATGCATATTGGCATTTACACAGTTGGATATTCAGACTCAGAAAATTCGCAAACAACGTATCAACGCAGCTACAATAAGGATACAAACCCATCTCATCAATCCGAGCCGTCACTTCAAATGGCTCGGATTTTTCTTTTCAATCATTTATCTTGCCTATAAAATTGTAGTAAATATCAATCTGAACAATGCGCTTTCCGCTTGACTTATCGGGAGCGTGAACAACGATTTTCTGAATAAAATCGTGCAGGATTTCCGTTGAAAGCTCTGTCAGCTCCGTGTACTTTTTCGCAACAGCAACAAACCGTCTGATATTATCCTGTTCGGTCTTATCATTATTCAAGCTTTCGGAAATGTTCTTGATAGTATTGGCAAGTTCTGCCTGTTCAGCTTCGTATGAAGCAGACATTTTCAAAAAACGTTCATCGGAGATTTTACCGTTTACGTTATCTTCATATATCCGATTGAACATTCGGTCAAGCTCGTCATATCTTTTCTGTGCGGCTGCAAGCTCTTTCTTCTGCTTTGCAGTCTGCTTGCGTGATGCAGTTTCATTGTTCTTTGACAGCAATTCCGCAAGTGAACTTTCATCACAATTAGCGGTGCGAATGATTTGATTCAGCTCCGAAAGCACTATCTCATTAACAACGCTTTCTCTGATATAATGCGTAGAGCATTCATCTTTGGTAACGTGATTTGAATATGTACCGCACTGAAAATGACACTGCCCCGGTTTATTCTTATTGTAATGATAGAAAAGTCTTGCACCGCAGTCGGCACAATAAAGCATACCTGAAAAAATATTGATTTCTCCCGACTTGTTCTTTCTTCGTTTTGAAGCACGAATTGTCTGAACAGCGTCCCACATATCCTGAGTGATGATCG
>JBJFHQ010000232.1:0-2346 GCA_051893755.1 Oscillospiraceae bacterium | reverse complement strand
AAAGCGCACAGGTCGCTCATTCCGTATCCGAGAAGGTACGAAAGATGAACATGATCGTAAAGTCTATCAAAAACTGACCCTTATCTTACAAACACGAACACCGCTCATATGCTTTTTCAAGCTTATGAGCGGTTTTTGATATAGCATATGCTGCTCTCTGCTGAAATGAGAGAGGTTTTGTGCAAAATGCATTATAATCCTGTGATAAAACCGTGTAAAGTTATATTGACATAACATAAAAAATAAGGTATAATGTTCTTATGTAAAAGAAATTGTGCGGAAAATTGAAAACGTTTTCCCTATGATAAGCTGAAAGGAAATATCGACATGAAAAAGTTTAAAAGAATTCTTTCGGGAGTGACCGCTCTTGCAATGGCAGGCACTCTCGCTGCATGCGGAAGCTCCGACAGTGAGACCGAGGAAACTACCACCGAGACCACTACCACCGCAGCTACCGTTCCTATCAACACCGAGCCCTTGAGCGAAGAGGACCAGAATACCATCAACGACGTTACAGAGCTCCTTCAGGATGTTGAGCTTGAAAACAAGACTATCAAGTGGTTCTCCTTCTACGACCCTTTCCATGCAACTACCGCAGGAAACAAAAAGGCACTTTCGCTGGAGCTCTTCGAGACCAAGTACGGCGGAGAGATCGAATATATCCCCACCACATGGGCTAAGCGATTCGATGACCTGTCTACCATGATACTCGGCGGTGAGGGCGTTGATTTCATTGCAGGCGGCGATTTAGACTCCTTCCCCAAGGGTGTTACAAACGGAATGTTCCAGCCCGTTGACGACTACATCGACTACGATTCCGACCTCTGGAAGGATGTCAAGGACGTAAACGATATGTTCTATCTGAACGGAAATCATTACCTCATCGCAACTCAGGCAACTGCAGGCGCTGTTGTTATCTATAACCGCCAGACTATCAATGAAAACGGCTTCGATGACCCCGCCGAGCTCTTTGCAGAGGGAAAGTGGGACTGGAACGCTTTCAAGGACATGCTTCTCGCTTACGTTGACAACGACGCAGGTCAGTACGGTCTGGACGGCTGGTTCAACGAGATGCCTCTGATGCTCACCTGCGGCGTTCCCTCCGTTGAGATACGAGACGGTCTGCTCGTACATAATTTCTACGACCCCAACCTTGAGCGTGTAATGAACTTCATGCGCGACCTGAACACAAACGGCCTCGTTCTCGATAAGAACCTGTTCAACTGGCAGACTCACATCGAGTACATCGGCGAGGGCAAGGAGCTCTTCTACATCTGCGGTCTGTACACTCTTGAAGGCGCTCCCGATATCTGGACTGCTACCTACGGCGATCCCGAGGATGTTATGTTCGTTCCCATGCCTAAGGACCCCGAGGCTGATAATTACTACCTCCCCGCAGGTCTTGACGCTTACATGCTCTGCAAGGGCGCTCAGAATCCCGAGGGCGTTGCAAGATTCATGGAGTGCATCCTCGCAGCAAACAAGGACGAGGGCACCAAGGAGATCACCCGCGAAAACTATCTCAACACCTACGGCTGGACCGAGGAAATGCTGGAAATGCGCGAGACTATCAACGAAATGACCCGCGAGCATCCCGTATATGACCTGCACACAGGCTGCCCCACCGATATGTATAACATCGTGGACAGCGGCGAAACAGGCATTCGTGCTTCCTTCTACGGCTATGACTGGGCTACTGTAAGAGATTCCCTCGTAGGCGCAGTTGACATTATGATAGACGAGTTCAACTCTACTCTCCAGAGCGGCGAATTTACCACAGAATAATCCATAGAAAAATCTTTCTTTCCCGGGAGACTGCCTGTATGCAGTCTCCTTTTTTAACGCTGCAACATACAGATTATTACAATTACCAAAAAAGAGAGATTCACACTATTTTTTTGTACAAATATAACAAAAATTTGAGAAAAAGATTTACGTCAAGGCAATGTATAGAATGTTGACATAAACTTGTAAAAATGATATAATTGACTTGATAAAATTTATAGGCAGTCGGTCCTGACCGGCATGTATTTTTGTCAAAGTACCTTATGGTAATTGTGAGCGCCGTACATGTGCGCTCGGAAAGGGTGATAATTTTAATATGAAGGATATGAAGAAGATCCTGGCAGGCGTTATGGCTATGTCTATGGTTGTCGGCATGACAGCATGCGGCTCCGACGACGCTGCTTCCGACGAAACATCAGCAGAAACTACTACCACTACTACTGCTACCGTTGCGATCAATACCGCAACTCTTAACGATGATGATCAGGCTACTCTCGATCAGGTAGCTGAACAGCTTATGGATGTGGAGCTTGAAAACAAGACTATCAAGTGGATAGCACA
>JBJFHQ010000231.1:0-2350 GCA_051893755.1 Oscillospiraceae bacterium | reverse complement strand
GCCGCCGCTCTTAAGCTTACAAAAAAGAAGTATATCGAAGTCTGATGAAGGAATGAACATAAATGGATAAATACAAAAAGCTTATGGGCAATACGCTGATATTTGCCATAGGGCAGTTCGGCGCAAAGCTGCTGAGTTTTTTCCTTGTAAAGCTGTACACCGCCACTCTGACGAATGCGGAGTACAGTACGGCGGACCTGCTGTATAACACACTGAATGTCCTTGTACCCGTGGTCACGTTCTCCATGTCCGATGCGATAATACGATTCGGTCTGGACAAGGCCTATGACAAGCGCAAGGTCTACACCACTGCCAATATCATGACCCTGCTGGGCATGACCATATTCGCCCTGACCACGCCCATATGGAACTCCACCTCGGTCTACCACGGCTATACCATGCTGCTGTATGCATACTGCTATTTCAGCTGCTTCCGCTCCATGGCCTCTCAGCAGGTGCGGGCAAAGGGTCTTGTACGGCTATTTGCCATGGACGGCATTCTTACCACCCTCACTCAGTTTATCTGCAATCTCATATTCATGCTCTGGCTGGATATGGGCATCAACGGTTATATCCTGTCCTTTATCGTGTCGGATTTCCTGTCACTGTGCTTCCTTATGTTTATGGCACGGCTGGACAAGTCTCTCGATACGAAGTTCATCGACGTAAGGCTCATCAAGGAGATGCTGAGATACTCCGCACCTCTTATCCCCACCTATCTGCTGTGGTGGATAACCTCCTACTCGGACAGGCTCTTCGTCATCAACATGGTGGGCAGCGATACAAACGGCATATACTCCGTTGCTCATAAGATACCAACCCTTGTGATGTTCGTCACGACAATGTTCTATCAGGCATGGCAGATGTCCTCCATTGAGGAAAAGGACAGCCGCACGCTGGGCAAGTTCTACAAGACGGTATTCGGCGCATATTCCTCGCTGATGTACATTGCGGCGGCGGGACTTATCATGATAGCAAAGCCGCTGACCTACATTCTCATCGGAAACGCCTCCTACAAGGGCGCGGAGCTTTACTCCACGATACTTATCGTATCAATGGTGTTCCAGTGCTTCTGTCAGTTTCTGGCAAGTATATATTCGGTCAAGAAAAAGTCCAAGAACAGCTGTCTTACCGCATTTTCGGCGGCAGCCTCCAATATCATACTTAACGCGATACTCGTCCCGAAGCTGGGCGCTTATGGTGCTGCCATCGCAACTGCGATATCCTACTTCGTATGCTTTGCGATACGCATTTTCGATGCAAGACGATACATCTTCTTCAAGGTAGATTTCTTCCGCGCGGGTATCAATATCATCGTACTTATCACCATGTGCGTGCTTTCTATCAGACAGCCCAGCCTGTATGTCATGTGGCTGATACTCTGCTTTATCTTCGTAACGCTTATCAATTTCGGAGCGGTGGTCAATACCGTGCAGAAAATATTCGGCAGAAAAAAACAAACAGCGGCAGGCAAATAGCATATCGATCGGCAGACGGCCTATGAAAGCCGGCTGCCGATAATTTGATGATAGGAATATAAAGGATAGTTATTTTATGGAAGAAAACAACAAAAAAAGGCTTCTGCGGCGCAGGATAGTTATTTTCTCCGCTGCCGGAGTTTTCCTCATAATGGCGGCAGTCATAATAATTCTGTCGGTAAAGCTTCACAAGGTCACGGAGGATTACCGCAGGGACGAGGAGTACATAGCAGTCGAGGCCTCACGCGTATATGAATATTTCACCCCCAAGGATTTTATCGAATTGGACGATTACACCTACGGAAGGATATGGCTTAAGGCTCTGGAAAATGTTCCGCGTTCAAATATTGACTTTTCCAATTTACGTCAGGTAGGCGATTTCAAATACTACACCGAGGACGGTGAGCTGACCTCAAAGCTGGGCGTGGACGTTTCCTATTTTCAGCAGGATATCGACTGGGCATCCGTTAAGGAGGCAGGCATTGATTTTGCCATGATACGAGTGGGCTACCGCGGCTATGAATCGGGCCTTATCAACGAGGACAAACGCTTTCACGAGTACATGCAGGGCGCTGCCGAGGCAGGTATCGAGACGGGCGTGTACTTTTATTCGCAGGCACTGACCGTCTCCGAGGCGGAGGCAGAGGCTGAGTTCGTAATATCGCAGCTTGAGGGCTATAACATCACCTATCCCGTTGCATTTGACTGGGAGGTCACAGGTGAGGATACCGCCCGCACCAATGATATCTCCCCGTCAACGCTGACAGAGTGCGCCGCTGCGTTCTGCAACAAGATCGCCCGCGCGGGCTATATCCCAATGATATACGCGCCGAAGCGGCAGGCTCTCCTGAAAATGGACATGGACGCTCTGG
>JBJFHQ010000230.1:0-2356 GCA_051893755.1 Oscillospiraceae bacterium | reverse complement strand
GTGACTTCATATCCGTTGTGCAGATAAAAGGGCAGCATATCATTATATGCGTAAAGTCCGCCCGTTATATTGCGGGTGAACAGGTAACCTTGGATTATTCTGAGAAGCTCTCCTGCGATGCCCTGTCCCCGTGACTCGGGAGATACCGCTATATCCGAGATACAGCCAATATCGCCGTACTCGAAATCCACCGAGCCCACAGCACAGCCCTTGTACAGAAACAGCCTGCTCACGCCATGGCGTATCCTATGGGACATATCCGCGTACCAGATATCGCGGCCGATATTTCCGAAGGACCTTTTCAATATCTCATAGACCTCGCCTAAGCGACAGTCCATGGACAGGTCCTCTTCCCGATAGTAAAAGCTCTCTGTAACTGGGGCTGTCAGGAAATATCTTTCCGTCCTGTCAAAGCACTCTATGTCAAAATCAAACGCCGATTCAATAGTGGTTATCCCCGAAAATCGGATAAAGCAGATAAGCTCTTCATCGAGGGAAAAAGCTCCGTCGAATACTCCGTTGGAGTTGTTTATGAGAATGCTCCCGCTGTCGCTTCTGTAAAACCTGCAGAAGTCGTAGCCAAAGCCGTAAGCCTTGGCATAGGAGCATATCTTTCCGCCGTAATAGCTGTCCGAGAGCTTCAGCTCGTCAAAGCTGTACGCGCGGGTTATCATTCCGACTCCGCGCAGTGATCGGCAAGCTTCACTGCCAGCTCATACACTGCGTCCATATCGGACAGCTTCGCAGTGCAGGACGGCGAGTGCAGATATCTGCATGGCACAGATATCGCTGCTGTGCGGATACCTCCCCGTGTGATGTGGATAGCTCCGCTGTCGTTTCCGCCTGCGACCACAAGCTTGGTCTGGCAATTGATATTATTTTCTGCGGCGAGCTTGTTTGCGGTATCGTAAAGCTCCCTGTCGTAGATAGTGGAGCGGTCCATGTATGAAATGACAGCACCCTTACCGCAGAAGCAGCATTTCTTATCCCCTTCGGAGAGCGGGATATCCGCCGCAGTGGTGGCTTCCAGAACTATCGCGAAATCGGGTTCCACAGCAAACGCCGCAGTCCGCGAGCCGCGCAGTCCGACCTCTTCCTGCGTTACAAATGTGAACACGCAGTCATGCTCCAAAGCCTCGTTTAAAATCATGTCAATCATCATAGCACAGCCTGCACGGTCATCTATCGCCTTTGCGGTAACAAAGCCGTCCTCGGAGACCTCATAGCCGCAGACAAAGTGGGCATAGTCACCGCGGGAAACGTTTTCCTCGGCTTCCTCGCGGGAGTCCGCTCCTATGTCGATGTAAAGATCGTCAAAGGAAACGGGGTGCTTTCGATTTTCGTCGGACAGATTATGCACTGCAACAGTGCCGATAACTCCGTCCAGTCCGTTGACTGTGACCTGACGACCTGCGCAGACGTCCGCGTCGATGCCGCCCACTGCCGCAAAAGACAGCGTTCCGTCGGAGCGGATATCGGTGATGATAAAGCCCACCTCGTCCATGTGAGCGGATATCATGACCTTGCTTTTTGCGGGCTTTCTGCCCTTTTTCCCGGCGATTATGCAGCCCAAGGGATTTACCGTGATGCTGTCACAGCAGCCCGAAATTTTATCTAAAATATAATCTCTTACCTTTTTTTCGCCGCCGCTTGCTCCGTTTATCCCGCAGAGCTCACGGAAAATCTTTTCAAAGCCTTCTGTCATTATCGGCACGCTCCTTTCAGATAGGCGGAAATGAGCTTTCCTGTGCCTATAACGTCGTTCAGGTCGATGATCTCTGTGGGAGTGTGCATGTATTTCAGCGGTATCGAGAGAGTAACTCCCGCGGCACCCTTGCCGCTTACAGTATATCTGTCGGCGTTTGTGCCCGTGGTGCCGCCCATTACTTCAAGCTGATAAGGGATATTTTCCGCCTTTGCGATATTAACAAATTCACGGGAAAGCTCTCCGTCAAGAGTGGGCGCGAAGCCTATCATGCAGCCCTTTCCCAGTTTTCCGCACTTTTCGGGCTTTTCTCCCGAGGAATATGCAAAGCTCACGTCTACGGCTATTGCGATATCCGCCGCCTCTTCAAAGGCGCAGACCGCAGCTCCCCGCTCTCCGACCTCTTCCTGTGCGGAGAAAACCACGGACAGTCTGCATTTGAGCGCTGAAATATCGGTGATGCTAAGTGCGTACAATATCGCAGCAATACCGCTTCTGTCGTCCAGAGCGCCGCCCGTTATCCTTGTGCCCAGCAGCATCTTCGGCTCAGAGTCAAAGGTGACGGTATCTCCTGCGGATATGATATCCTTAGCCTGTGCCTCGGACAGCCCCGTGTCAATGTATATCTGCGAGATATCGGGGACCTCCTTC
>JBJFHQ010000229.1:0-10982 GCA_051893755.1 Oscillospiraceae bacterium | reverse complement strand
CCCTTCCCTATCGAGCGGATAGAGGAGCTTTCGGAAAAGCTTGACGAGTAAGAGACTGTTATGATCTGAAATGATATGCGGCAGAAGGAAATCTCCTGCCGCATTTTTTATACCGTAAAAAACGGCTGTGCAGCGTCTGCTCAGCCGTTTGATATATATTATCAATAATTGCCGATGATGAAAGTAATGGTGCCGAAGGGGAAGATGAGAGGCATCTTGTAGGTATCGACCATACCTGTGAGCTTTTCGCCGCGGAGCACCTGCTGAGGCTCCAGGCGGAGCTCCCGTCCCGTATCGTTGGAAACGTTGACTGCAAAGAGTCCGTTATGAAGATTAAGGAACTCGCCTGCGCATGCGTCTGCCATTTCGTCCACAGCGGTAAGCTGTTCGCCTGCATATCTTGAACCGAATTCGATGTAAGCCGCGTCATCTGCGTCGATGGACGAGGTACAGGAGAATTCGCCGTTAATATGCTGAACGCCTGCGTTAGTGAAGGTATACTCGGTGATCTTTTCACAGTTCATAGGCATGAAATCGTCGCCGATAAAGCGTACGATATTCTTGAAAAGCAAATCTATGTATTCGACCATAAGCTCGTCGTCGGAATTGTCAAAATCGTAGAATGAGCGGATGACCTGCTGGATCTTTTCGTTGTCGTTATCCTTAAAATCGCTGTCTGACAGAGAGTTTTCATTTTTGTAGCTATTAAGAGCATCTTCAAACTGGCTGTTAGTCATATAGCCCTTGTCAACGAGAGCCTGTCCCAGTATCAGATGAGTACCCGACTGCTGAGAGAAAAGCTTTTCGACCTGATCGCCGGTCATAAAGCCCATATCAACGGCGATCTCGCCGATCCTTTTATCGACCTTCTGTTGTTGTGCGTGGACCATTTCGACCTGTTCGGCAGTCATATAACCTGCATTGATAGCAAGGACGCCAAGCTTAACTCTTGTAGTTTTCAGTACAGAAAGCGCCTCGGAAAGCTGCTCGGGACTGACAAGTCTTTTATTAAGAAGGTAGTTTCCAAAAAACTGTGTAAACATTTTTTACTCCAATCCGATTAAAAAAATTTATTTTGCGAGCTTTTCAATGATGTTTTTCACCTGATTTTCCTCGAGCGGTTTCTGCAGGAAGTCATAAGCTCCGGCGGTGATAGCTTCCTTCAGATTTTCCTGTGTACCCACAGAAGAAGCCATAATGACCTTAGCATCGGGGTTTATCTTAAGGATCTGCTTAAGAGCGTCAACGCCGTTGACCTTAGGCATAACGATATCCATAAAGGTCACATCGGGGAGATGATTCTTATACATATTTACAGAAGCCTCTCCGTCGCCCGCTTCAACGACAGTGCCCACTCCCAGCGATTTGATAAAGGTCACCATTTTCTTTCTGGCAAGAAGTGAATCATCGCAAATCAAAACGGTCATATTTTCAAGACTCATTTAAATTTCCTCCGTTTCCGTAATCAAAATAAGTAGTTCATATATATGTTTATTATAACATAACAAAATCCAAAAATCAATAGTTTTTTGTAAGATTTAATAAAAAACTTACCTTTATTAATAAAGAAATAAAAAAATCGGCAAAAAGCCGACAGAACAAAAAAATAAAAGACTCCGCCCAGCCGCCATGTGGCGAATAAAACCCGCACAAAGCAGGTGGGCAACAGCCCAACAGTTTCACGCTCCCTGCATCCGTTACCCCGCTCATATAAAGCGGCGGGAGGTCTGCAATCCTCTGTCGGAGTCTGAATCCCTAAATTAAAGTGTTGGATTATAAAACCACACTTTATCGGTCAAGGCAGAATCTTTTCTCTGATATTATTATAACACCATTCCAGAAAAAAATCAATAGATTTCACTAAAAAATTTTATGTAATTTTTTGTAATATATGACAATTGCTCAAAAAACAACAAGGCTCCCGAAGAACAATGCTCCGGGAGCCTTTGAAAAGCTTTTATACGTTAAACGGACCGTCTGTCATGTCAGATCCTTAACATCGCTTTCGCTTCCGCTTGCAGCCACAGCCGCTTCACGTGTGGAATAGAACTTTCCTGTGGACTTGTTGAAGTACCTGTATGTGGAGGAGTAGCTGCTGCTCTGATAGTTGGATGCGTCACTGTAAACATAGACGTATCTGTTGGAGCCGCCTGCGCTTGCAGCTGCCGAACTTGTTGAATAGTAGCGGTTAGTTGCGTAGCTGTAGTAAGGATAGCTTGCCGAATAGTAGTAGCTTGAAGATGTGGAAGATGAGCTTCCCGAACCGTTTGAAACATAATCGCTCACGTTATTCGAAGCAGCTACTGCATCGGAGTAATTCTTATAATATTTGCCTGTCACGCTGCTGTACCAGGGAGTGGAGGAGCTGTAGGAGCTGCTTATATATCCGGTATACAGGGAGGTGTAATCGGAAACTAAGCTGTAATTTCCGCCTGCTGCAGTAAGTGCGTCGGAATAGGTCTTATACCATTTGTTGTTGTATCCGTAAGGATATACAACGCTCGGAGACGAATTATAGGTGTTGCCTGTACCGGAGTAGTCCTTGACATATGCGCTGTTGTTGCCTGAAGCTGCAAGAGCGTCGGAGTACTTCTTGTAGAATTTGCCTGAAATGCTGCTGTAGTAGGGATAAGAAGCACTGTAGCTGTTGCTTACGTCGCCGGAATAGCTGGAGGTGAAGTCCTTAACGTATGAAGTTGTATTGTTTGAAGCGGCTAACGCATCGGAATAGGTCTTGTAATACTTGTTGGTATAGGAGCTGAAGTAGGGATAAACGGCACTTCCTGTCAGGCTGGACGCAGTGCTTGCTTCACCCATGGAAACATAGTTAGTATTTCCGCCGGATGCGGTAAGAGCGTCCTGATAGGTCATGTAGTACCTTCTGGTGACCGAACTGTAATAAGGATAGCTGCTGCTATAGTAGCTGCTTGAGCTGGTCTGGTTGCCGTAGGATACATAGCTCGACATGTTGTTGGATGCGGCAACAGCGTCTGCGTAGCTCTTGTAGTACAGCTTTGTGTAGCTGCTGTAATAGCAGAAGGTGTTGCTGAAGGTGGAGCTGCTCGAAGCGGAGTTGTCACCGTAATAGATGTAGGAGCTTACATTGTTTGAAGCAAGCAAAGCGTCCTCGTAGGTCTTGTAATATCTGTTGGTATAGGAGCTGAAGTAGGGATACTCCTTACTGTAGAAGGTACTGTATGATTCGTTCTGTCCGTAGGAGACGTAGCTGCTGTTGTTATTGGATGCAGCCAGCGCATCACTGTAGGTCTTGTAATACTTCTTGGTGTAGCTGCTGTAGTAAGGATACGAAGCACTGTAGGTGTTGCTGGATGCGATATACTGACCGAATGAAACATAGCTGCTGTTGTTGTTTGATGCAGCCAGTGCATCGGCATAGGTCTTGTAGTATCTGCTTGTATAGCTGCTGTAATAGGGATAGCTGGAGCTGTAGGTGTTGCTGTAGGAAGCCTCAGCCTTGCCTAAGGAAACATAGCTGCTGTTATTGTTGGAAGCGTAGAGAGCGTCGCTGTAGCTCTGATAATAAAGCTTTGTATAGCTGCTGTAGAAGGGATACTGAGTGGAATAGGTCGATGAATATTTGACAGACTGACCGTTTCCGACAGTAACGCTGAGGGTCTTGTAAACAGAAGTGTACTTGCTCATAGAAACGGTCACCTTAGCGGTTCCGTTCTTCTTGCCGGTAACGTCAAGACCGATGCTGTCGCCGACAAAAGGCTTTGCCCATGAAATGGAGGCTACGTTTTTGTTGGAGACCGAAGCCTTGATAGCATGAGAGCCCTTGGCGGTCACTGTGACGCGCTTTGTCTCACCCACTTCAAGAGTAAGGCTTGATTTGCTGAGAGTGATCTTACCGGGAGATACCGTTACCTTGCAGGCTAAGGTCTCGCCGTCAACGTCAGCGTATATGTAGCATGTACCGGCTGATATTCCCCTTACCTTGCCTGTGCTTGAAACTCTTGCGATAGACTCGTCGCTTGAATACCATTCAACGTCGTCGTAATAACCGTATATGCTGAGTGTGGTATAATACCCCTTAGTGAGCGTCATGCTGGATTTGCTTATGGAATTGTCATAAGCGCCTGCGGAAATGCCTAAACTGCTCACCGCGATCATAGCGGCGAGAACGCCGCTCGCAACCTTTGAAATAGAATTTTTCTTCATAATGTTCCTCCGTTTCTGCCAATTGGCGTTAAAACCGAATATGTTTTTATCCAGAAGCTTTTTATATTTTCAGTCCGCGATCCTCAGGTCACCTGAAAACCGATATCGGATATGCAGACTTTTTTTGCTTCTCTGTTATATAAACAACTCAGCATGCGGAAATTTTTCAAATCAGAACAAGATTTGTATGAATGTACAATTATTATCTGTGTTTTTATACAAAATATACAATATTCTGCCCTGAAATTTTTCCTATTATGATTATACATCATTCCGATGATTTTTTCAATAGTAATTTAGAATAATTTTGCGCTTCTTTATTGTACTATTTGTACTAATACAGTTATATCAAATAATAACACTCTGACGGATAAGCAAAACATACTTTATATATTGTATTGACAACCGAATTTCAGTGTGATATAATTAAAAAAGACGCTGATATGTTCAGCAATTTAAAAATCGAAAGGATCGTTTCAGATGAGCAGTACAATAATTTCAGATAAGGTAAAATACATAGGCTGCAATGATAAGACGCTGGACCTCTTCGAGAACCAGTATAAGATTCCCGAGGGAGTGTCTTATAATTCATATGTTATCCTTGACGATAAGATCGCCGTTATGGATACTGCCGACCACAGAGTCTCCGAGGAATGGTTTAATAACCTTGCCGCAGCTCTTGACGGAAGAACTCCCGATTATCTTATCGTTTCCCACCTTGAGCCCGACCACTCCGCAAATATCGGCGCGGCTATGGACAAGTATCCCGAAATGAAGCTCGTATGCAGCGCAAAGGCAGCGGGAATGTTAGGTCAGTTCTTCGATACAGACTTTGCGGGAAGAGTTATCACCGTAAAGGAAGGTGAGGCTCTCTCTCTCGGCGAGCATATCCTGCAGTTCTACATGGCACCCATGGTGCATTGGCCCGAGGTAATGGTCGAATACGAGCAGACCGAAAAGATACTTTTCTCCGCAGACGGCTTCGGAAAGTTCGGGGCTCTTGATGTTGACGACGAGTGGGACTGCGAGGCAAGAAGATACTATTTCAATATCGTCGGAAAATACGGTGCTCCCGTACAGACTCTTCTGAAAAAGGCTGCTTCTCTGGATATAAAGACTATCTGTCCTCTTCACGGACCTATCCTCACAGGAGACCTCTCCCACTACATCGACCGCTACAACACATGGAGCAGCTATGCTCCCGAGGAAAAGGGCGTATTTATTCCCTATGCTTCGCTCCACGGAAACACAAAGGAAGCTGCAGAAAAGCTGGCTGAGATGATAACCGCAAAGGGCGTGAAGGCTGTGCTCTGTGACCTTTCCAGAGACGACCTCGCAGAAGCTGTGGAGGACGCGTTCCGCTATGACAGAATGGTCTGCGCCGCTTCCACCTACGACGGCGGCATCTTCACCCCCATGGCTGATTTCATCGGCAGACTTAAGTCCAAGACATATCAGAACCGCACTGTAGCGTTCATCGAAAACGGCTCATGGGCTCCGATGTCCGCAAAGCTGATGAAGGCTGAATTTGAGACAATGAAGAACATCACCTTCATAGATACGACAGTTACAATAAAGACATCCGTAAAGCCCGCGGTCATCGCAGACCTCGAAAAGCTTGCAGATGAAATGACCAAGTAAATTATAAGCATACGTACAAAAAAGCCGTTCCCTTTTCGGGAGCGGCTTTTTAAGCAGATAATATTACTGTGGGTCTGCGCTTTTACATTTTTTCTTCATTTTCTTTTCGGATTTTTCCTCTTCGCCGAGCTGGTGCATGGTAAGTATCCCCACCGCAGATATCACCAATGAAAGAAAAAATGCTTGAATAAGTCCCAGAACGATAAATACTTTAGTGCGCCTTATCATTTTCATACTTCCTCTCTCATTATTTGTCATTGTATCCTTGCGACTATATCCGCCGCACGTTCATATATCCTTTCAGGCTCTTCTCCGATGAAATACTCGCCGTTTTCGTAAAGGATACGTCCGTTCACCATAGTCAGCCGCACGTTTGACCGTGAGCCGCTGTAAACGAGGTTTACGGGGATATTGTTTATGGGCTGCATGTTCGGGTCGTTCAGTCTGATGACCGTAAGATCGGCAAGACAGCCCTCGCGGATACGTCCGCAGTTGATGCCCATTGCGTCCGCACCGCCTGACAGCGCAGCTTTCAGGATAATTTCCGCAGGAAGAGCCGCCGCATCATTGCAGGAAAGCTTCTGCAGCACAGCTGCGAGATACATTTCTCGGAACATATCAAGAGCGTTATTGCTGGCAGGACCGTCCGTTCCCACAGCAAGACCTATTCCCGCTTCATTTATCCTGCACAACGGAGCGATGCCGCTTGCAAGCTTTGAATTGGAGCAGGGATTTGTCACTGCAAAAAGTCCCCTGCGGCGGTATATCTCAAGGTCATGGTCGGTCATGTATACGCAGTGAAAGCCTCCGCCGCCATAGTTATAGAGTCCGAGACTTTCAAAGTATTCCGTGGGAGTCATGCCGTGACGTGCGATACATTCCTCGGTCTCCTTTTTGGTCTCCGAGCTGTGAGCAAACACGGGAGCATGATATTTTTCGGCAAGCTGTGCTATCTCGTGGAGAATGCCCTCGCTTGTGGTATATTCCGCATGAAATCCCAGCTTGTAGGATATCAGCGGTGATCTTCCGTTGAATCTGTTGTAGTAATCCTCCAGCTTTTCGGCAGATTCGGAGAAATCGTTGACTGCTCCGCAAAGTACGGCACGGAAGCCGCAGTCTGTCATGGCGGAGACAAAATCGTCGGGGAAGAAATACATGTCAAAGCAGGAGGTTATCCCGCCCGAAAGATATTCCAGCACCGCCAGCTTTGACAGAGTATAGATATCCTCGCCGCAGAGCTTTGCCTCCCTTGGGAATACCTGCTCGTTCAGCCACTTGTCAAGAGGAAGATCGTCTGCGCGGCTGCGGAGAAAGGTCATCGCCGAGTGAGTATGAGCGTTGTTGAAGCCTGGCATCAGCAGATCTCCGTGCAGGTCTATCTCGCGGTCGTATTTCATTTCGGGAGCCTTGTCGCCGACATAGGAAACAGTATCTCCTGTGACGGTCACCTCTCCCATTTTTGCAGTCATATCGGGATATAGGATATATCCGTTGTAAAATTTAGTATCCATAAATTAAAGTGAATTAAAAATGTTTACAATTGAGCCTGTGATAAGCTTTTTAAACATAGGAGCCGCCTTGTCGGCAGTTTCCTGTACCTCTGCATGAGAGAGCGGCTTGGAGGATACTCCGCAGGCAAGGTTCGAGATGCAGGATATTCCCACTATCTTCATGCCAGCATGATTTGCGGCGATAGCCTCGCAGGCAGTGGACATTCCCACAGCGTCTGCGCCCATAATGCGCACCATGCGCACCTCTGACGGAGACTCATAATTAGGACCTGTGAGCTGGATATAAACACCTTCGCGAAGCGGGATATCGAGCTGTCTTGCGGTGCTTTTCACGATGCTGCGGAGTTTTTTATTGTATATCTCGCTCATATCGGGGAATCTGGGACCCAGCTCGTCGAGATTTTCTCCGATAAGCGGAGAAGGTGCCATGCATATCTGATCGTTGATGAGCATGAAATCCCCCGCTTCAAAGGAATAGTTCACGCCGCCTGCCGCATTGGTCAGGAAAAGCACCTCTGCGCCCATCATTTTCATGAGCCTTATTGGAAGAACAACGTCCTCCATGGGATAGCCCTCGTAGTAGTGCACACGGCCCTGCATGATAACAACGGGCACATTCTCCACGTACCCGAAAACGAATCTTCCCTTGTGACCGACTACTGTCGAAACGGGAAAGCCCTCTATCTCGGAATAATCGAGAGCTGCCTCGATCTTTATCCCTTCGGCGTAGTCGCCCAGTCCCGAACCTAGGACCAGCGCTATCTTTGGTACAAAATCAATTTTCTCTCTGAAAGACTTGTAGCATTTTTCAAGGCGTTCATATCTTTTTGACATAATATCCTCCTGTTTCAAAAAAGGACTGTTATTAGGCAACAGTCCTTGAATTTTTTATAGCTGAATATTCTGACCATTATCGACAGTATACGGGTCAAGTATGCTGTGAACTTCCTCTTCGCAGCCGGGTCTGACCATATATTTGATATACTCATCGAGCATAGCCTTATGAGAGTATGTTCTGCCCTCGATCTTGAAATTAGAGAAGCCCATAGGCAGATATTTATTGTAAAGAGCGTCACAGGAAATATAAGTTTCCTGATTCATGCCCTTTTTAAGCGAGGTGTCATAGGGGCACTTAAACGGCTTCATTCCCTCGGGGACGATCTCTGCTCCCAGAGTTCCGATAAGAGGAGCAATCTCGTTATTGATGATCTGCTGTTCTCCCAGATACTGATAGTGATATTTTCTCATAGGACAATGAGAAATGCAGATAGCGTTCAGCAGGAACTCGCACTTTTCCTTATGAGGAAGAGTTTCGAGGAAATCGAACTGATTGTTCCAGTTATAATCAAGGACAACAAGACGATAATCTCTGTCAAGCTCCTTTTTAAGTTCTTCGGGGTCTTCGATCTGCTTGCAGGTCGATGATGTGTATGTGAACTTCGGGTATGTTTTGCGCAGATACTGTTCAAGGAGCGGGGAAAAAATAATGATCTCATTGATATCGTTTTCCGCCATTCTGCAAATTTCGTTGCAGAACTCGTCATCCAGATGCTCGGGCTTAAGAAGAGGATTCGTAAAAGTAAGACGGACTCTTACGCCGAGATCGTTATAAGCCTTAATGATCTGTCCCGCAACATTAAGATCGGTATAACCGCGGATAGCACGTCCTCCGTTCCAAAGGGCGGGGGGAAATGTACCGTAAACGGACGCTATCTCAACGCCGTCTCTGAAAAGCTCGGGTCTTTCCTTTACAAGCCTTATATAGCAGTAATTCAGGTCAAAATGGGTCGTAATGCCGGGAATATGAAATTGTGCGTTCATTTTAAGCTTTCGTCCGCAGTGCAGACGATCTCCTTTCGGTATTGGTTATGTAAGATCACTCATCAAAATTTCCCGGAATGTTGAGCTGCTTAACAGGGATCCTCTTAAGAGGAGAATACGAGAATTTCGGACAGGACGCGTCTCCGTTTACCAAGCCTCTTTTTTCGCAGAGAACTTTTCCGCCGTCCTTTGCTCTTACGCCGAAAGCGCAGTACTGGCACTGAGGCTCTATATCGTTTCCAAAATATTTTTTCTTAGCCATATTGTTGACATTCCTTTCCGATAAATTACCGGGGAAGCTCAGCCGAAAGCCTATAATATCCGACCGGTTTTCCCGCATATACAATCATTGTATACTTCAAATACATTATATCACATTTTTTCGGTTTTGACTACTTTTTTTTGAAATAAAAGCAAAATCGTCATTATCAACAAAAAAATCGTTGGAATTGGTGAATTATAACGAATCTCTTTCACCTCTGCCATAACGGAAACAGCCTCTTCCCTATAAAGCCGCACATAGAGCAGATCGCATATGCAGTAGCTGACTGCGGCAGCTGCGCATCTTGCGGCTATCATTTTTCCGATACGCACGTATTTTCCGTATACGGAGCTTATCTGCATGAATACCGATATCCCGCCGAAGGATACGACTGCCGCAGCTGCGGGAAGAAGCTCGAAGCCGTCTGCCTTAATGTATGCGATGTTGGACACCTCTGCGGCAGAGCGCAGGATCGCGTAAACTATCCCGGGGTCGGTGCCTACAGCTCTTCCGATGACAGACGATATTCTCGCTGTGATCCCCAGAGTATCGGGCACGCTCAGCAGTGCCGACATAAAAATGATAATGCCGCACATTTTAAGTATGCTTTTTCCTCCCTCGGCGACGCACTGACAGAACAGCTGTGAGGAAAAGCACACGCTTGTCTTTTCGGTGTTCCGATGGGGTATCTTCCGTCCGATGGACAGAACAAGTCCGATGATAATATTTGCTGCGATACATGAAATGAAGATAGTATTCCCCGCGGCGGTGCTTCCGAAAACGCCCGACCCGACTGCGCCGTATATGAAGGCAGGTCCTGCTCCGAAGCACCAGCACAGCAGACGCTCCGCCTCGTCCCTGTCAACAGCGCCCTGTTCCCTTGCAGCTGCGATAAGGGTCGCTCCCACAGGATATCCCGCAAAGCAGCTGATCAGAAAAACGGTCATCATATCGGGCGATATCCTGAAAATATATCTGGCAGGCAGAGAAAATGGCTTGCCCGTTATTTTATATATGCCGCTCTTTATCAGCATTCCCGACAGCACCGTCATCGCAAACAGCGACGGAACGATAACATTAAGGCAGTTGTTGACGGACAGCCGCACAGCCGCCGCAGTCTGTGACGGAAATACCGTAAAAATGATCACTGTAATAAAAATAGCAGCCGCTGCGGCATAGCCCTTGAATCTATCCGACCTCATGTATTCCCACCCTTGAATTTCCCCGCAGGAGTAAGCTCTATCGAGGATACCTTTCCTTCTATGATAATGCTGTCCGCAGAGGTGCAGCACAGCTCCAGTCCGCTTCCCCAGATCTCCACGAATCTGTCAACAGTGCGTATCTTTATGTAGATGTCGCTGCATTCCATGATGCGTCGGCAGCTGTCTATCTGCATATATCCGCTGCTGTCCATGGATATTCTTGTCTGCAAAAAAAACGCCCTTCGGAAAAAATCTCCCGACGCGCCGATCTTATCGGAAATGCTCATAATAGTCTCCTTACGTTTTCTATTTAATATATATTATTGATTTTGTCCGCATATACATTTTATGTGAGATATCAGC
>JBJFHQ010000228.1:0-2369 GCA_051893755.1 Oscillospiraceae bacterium | reverse complement strand
CTCCGTGTGGGCTGTTATGCTGTTTTTACGGGGAACTCCCGTTATCCTGCTCAGCGTTATCGGACTAACCGTCTGCGGTGCAATAATATGTATTGCAATGGTATCTGCCCAAAAAGGAAAAGGCGGTATGGCAGGTCTGATAGTGAGCTTAAGCGTGTTTTCGGCTTCGCTGATATTTAGATATGCGAGCAATAATTATCAGTCGTTTTATATGGCTTCGACAGGTGCAGAGACCTATACAGATTTTGCTGTTGTATCGGGTCTGTGCGGCAAGCTGATGATATTGTATTATTTAGGCACTGCGGCAACGGTAATAGCTACATCAAGAGCCGATATTGACCCCGTGTCGGATAAAATGAGTACTAAGGACTAACAGCTTTCTAAAGAAAGGTTTGATAAAATGAAAATATTAGTAGTAGGCGGCGGCGGACGCGAGCACGCCATTATTATGAAGCTTGCTGAAAGCAGCAGAGTTGAGAAGCTTTACTGTGCTCCCGGAAACGGCGGTATCTCCCGCTATGCGGAGTGTTTCGATGTTTCTGCAACGGATATCGACGGCATCGTCGCTCTGGCGAAGAAGCTTTCCGTTGATATGGTGGTTGTGGCTCCCGACGATCCCCTTGTGCTGGGCATGGTGGACGCTCTCAATGAGGATGGTATCATGACCTTCGGTCCCAACAAGGCGGCGGCTATCATCGAGGGAAGCAAGGTCTTCTCCAAGGAGCTGATGAAGAAGTACAATATCCCCACCGCAAAGTATGAGACCTTCAGCGACAGCGCTTCGGCTATCGCATACTTAAAGAGCGAGAACAGCTATCCCGCAGTTATCAAGGCGGACGGACTTGCTCTCGGAAAGGGCGTTATCATCGCGGCAAACGAGGAAGAGGCTGTTGAGGCGGTAAAGTCTATGATAGACGGCAGACAGTTCGGCGACAGCAGCGCAACAGTCGTTATCGAGGAATTTCTTACAGGTCCCGAGATATCGGTGCTTTCCTTTACCGACGGAAAAACAGTTGTTCCGATGATGTCCTCTATGGACCACAAGCGCGCTCTGGACGGCGACAAGGGACTCAATACGGGCGGCATGGGAACTATCGCACCCAATCCCTTCTACACCAAGGAGATCGCCGAAGAGTGCATGAACAACATCTTCCTGCCCACTATCAAGGCTATGAACAGCGAAGGACGCACCTTCAAGGGCTGTCTGTATTTCGGACTTATGGCTACTCCCAAGGGAGTGAAGGTCATCGAGTACAACTGCCGCTTCGGCGACCCCGAAACTCAGGTAGTGCTCCCTCTGCTTGACACCGATCTGGTTGATATTTTCGAGGCGGTATATAAGGGAACGCTTTCCGATATGGATATCAAGTGGAAGAACGAGTGCTGCTCCTGTGTAGTTATGGCAAGCGGCGGCTATCCCAAGAGCTATCCCAAGGGACTGGAGATCACGGGTCTTGACGATAAGGGACAGGTCGGCGGAGTATTTGTCTACCACGCTGGCACCAAGTTCGAGAACGAAAAATTCC
The DNA here is from genome assembly GCA_051893755.1 of Oscillospiraceae bacterium. Taxonomy (GTDB): domain Bacteria; phylum Bacillota; class Clostridia; order Oscillospirales; family Ruminococcaceae; genus RGIG4694. The sequence goes on along the minus strand of JBJFHQ010000228.1, from coordinate 843 downwards.
TCACGAACGGCGGACGTGTTCTGGGAGTTACCGCAACGGGAGATACTCTTTCGGACGCGCTGAAAAAGTCCTACGATGCTGTGGATAAGATACATTTCGATAACGCTCACTTCCGCAAGGATATCGGACAGAGAGCACTCTCTGCAAACAAGTAATAAATAATCAAACAGCTGACAGCGGCTTAAGAAAAGCCATTGTCAGCTGTTTTTATTTGTAATACTAATATGTACCCTCCGCGGGAAAAACGAACAATTACTTAAAAACTCAAGACGCGTCTCCGCTGTCGGGCGGACCCGACTCGGGCGGACCCGACCCGACCCGTTCCTTTGTGTAGTCTATGAAGCTGATGTTGATGTCTACATCGCCCTTGATGCCGGTCACGCTTGCATCAGAGGCGTACTGCCACATCTGATATAGGTATGGATATTCAGGCTCGTCGGAATACTCCGCCAGCCAGAAATCAAAGCCTGCCAGAGCGTCCATGTCCATTTTCAGGAGAGCCTGCCGCTTCGGCGCGTATATCATCGGGATATATCCTGCACGGGCGATCTTGTTGCAGAACGCCGCTGCGCACTCGGTAAGATCGGCAGGGGACATATCATTGGTGCGGGCAGTGTCTTCGCCTGTGACCTCCCAGTCGAATGCCACGGGATAGGTGATATCATAGCCCTCAAGCTGTGAAATTACGAATTCCGCTTCGGCTTCTGCCTCGGAGACGGTCAGCGCCTGCGAATAGAAATACACTCCTGTTTCGATGCCTGCTTCGGCGGCTCCCTGCATGTACTCATGAAAGCGGCTGTCCTCGTTGATAACTCCCGATTCATAGCCGCGGTAGCCCACTCG
>JBJFHQ010000227.1:0-2370 GCA_051893755.1 Oscillospiraceae bacterium | reverse complement strand
ACGCTTAACCGCTATGCGCACGTCCTCGATGAACATAAGCGAAACACAATGGCTATCCTGCTCTCATCGGTCACAGCATGAAAAGAATGGTCTGTGCGCAGATGATCCCCGTAAAAGCTTAGGCTTTAACGGGGATTTTTTCAGCAAACCGCGTAACATTCAGACTTTCACCCCTATAAAAGTCCAGAGTTTCATATTTAAAAAGGTCCGGAGTTTCACCATGAAAAAGCCTACTTATTAGTAAAGATTTTTATAGATAGTTGTTTGATCATACACCGCTGTAATAGTGCTGAAAAGAGCCAAATAAAGCCGAAAAAAGAAAAAATAAGGAAGTTCATCAAAAAAACACTTGACAAACTTCCTTATTTATGGTAAAATAAAAAAATAAAAGACACCACACCGTCGGCGCGGGTGCAACCGCGCCGACGGCACCCTGATGTTAGTTAATTCTTCGTAGGTTTTTTTCTAACACCAGAACTTGTGAATGCCTTATATCTTGTACTCATTATACAGGATTTTAATACATTTGTCAAGTTGTTCAAAGTGGTTTTCCGAAATTCATCACTTTGAACAATCTTGGCAACAATTTGGTTGCGGAGGCTGGATTTGAACCAACGACCTTCGGGTTATGAGCCCGACGAGCTACCGAGCTGCTCCACTCCGCGTTATTTTTTGTAACCCTCGAATCAGATTACTTATTTATTATACTCTTTTAATTTCAAAAAGTCAAGCATTTTTTTGAAATTTCTTTTTATTTGTATATATGAATATTTTTGCAATACAATTCATATGATTATATAGTTAAATTTCACAACTTTTTTCTCTTCAAATGTATTATGTATAAATTTCCTTATGTTTTCTTTAGGATTTCATACAAATTACACATACGCAAAATATAATAATATCATAAGAAAAGCAGACGGGATACTCTACATGGTATTTTATCACTGTTTTTCCGATCACCGCAGATCTGACGTTATCCGACAGAAAATGCCGCGGCTTCGCATTTTTTGGCGCAGGAAAAAATACTGTGCTGAATAAATTTATTATGCTGTCCCTTTCAGGGGCGGCGCCTAACTGTTCCTCCGCTGCTGCGGAGTTCATCGGCAGCTGTCTGCAAACAGCTGCCGTTATATTTCAAGCTAAATCAAGCGGCACTGCTTTTCTGCGGTGCCGCTTTTTTGTACCCGATCTCATTTCAGATATACTATCTCATCGTCTCCGCTGCATCTCTGCATAGTATCTGCGATCTTGCTGTAGGAACCGTAATCTATCTGTTCATCGTTCAGATAAAAAATAGCGTCATACAACGAGCTCAGCTTATACCTCGCGACCAGCCCCGAGGACATCGCCTTATTGATAGTACATTCATACGTATTTCCATAGTTATTTTCTACCCAGATATAGTAGTCGCCAGTGGAATCCTCTTTTACAAAATATGCATTCGAGTTATTCTTCTGAGTAGAATCCGCTATCGGCATATACCCCACCTGTGAGACCTTTCCGTTTGCTATACAGTATCCGTATGTAAGCTTGCTTTCATTTTTAAAGTAACAATCAACCAACATTATCTGTCCGCCGTTTACCTGCGCATTTGCAATAAATGCCTGGGTTTTTTCGGCGTTCATGGGATTTTTTCCCGATGCTGCAAGATTGGTTTTATAATAATCGGACAATAACCTCTGCTGTTCATCCGTTGACAAGCCGCCCGATACGAAAGCAGAAGCATTGCCAAAGCTGCATCTGACTTTTATATATTTTGTAAAGCTTCCTCTGTAATATGATCCTTTCTGCTCGTCGAGAGCCGCCACCTTGTAATAATAGGAATATCCGCTCTTTATCCCCGAAATATTCAGATAATTGTTGAATGTGCTCTTCAGCCGCACCCACTCACCCGTGGACGAATTGAAGCGATATACCACATATCCCTCCGCACCGCTTACCTTGTTCCAGGAAAGCCGTATCTTGCCCTCGGAAATCACATCATAGGTCAATCCTGTGGGAGCAGTCAGCTTGACCGCCGCTTCAGCTGTTGTGACATACGATACGCTGCAGTCATATACTGCAGGCGCAGTCATCGCCGATATCATTACTGCCGCCGTAACAGGCGCTATAAGAAATTTTTTCATAATACGCTGTTCCTTTCCGATATGTTTTTCTTATATACTGCCCTCTATTGCAAACAGCAAAGTCAATGACTTTGCGAGAGCAGCATGTAAGATGGCTCCGGCGGCTTTGCCGCCGCTCGGCAATAAAATTGCCGGGTATTGCAAAATCATAGATTTTGCAATAGAGCTTAGTATAATAAGTATACATCATTACCGAAAAAAGGTCAAGCAACAAATGGTTACAAAAAAAGCAGGGAATCCC
>JBJFHQ010000226.1:0-2374 GCA_051893755.1 Oscillospiraceae bacterium | reverse complement strand
AGCATTACTCCGAGGATAGTCATAGTCTTGTCCTCGCTGCCCTCGACCGCCTTTATCTCAACGGTGTGGGTCTCGACTGTGTTGGAGGTGAACAGCGCATCGGTAGCGCCGTAATTGCCCCAGCCCCCCGAGAAATCGGAGTTTATGCTGCCCCGTCTCTCGCCGTCAACATAGACGTCAAACTGTCCGCCCTTGCCGTCGGTGGTGCAGAGATAGAACAGTCCCATGGTCCGGAAATCTGCGGTGAAGGTCATAGTTCCGCCACCTGCGGACACCCAGTTCTCGGGGAATTTATCGGGATATACGGTATTCGTGCCCACCTCAAAGCCCTCAAGTGTGGTCTCCAGAGTTGAGGGGAAGTACATCTTCGCGTTCTTGTAATAATCCGAGGTATAGCCTGCCATGTCAAAAGCGGCGGGCTCTTCGGTTATGGTGTCCTTCTTGTCGTACACGCTGTCCAGATAGCGGGAGAGCAGCTGTCCGATAAGGCTGTGTCCCTCGTCGTTGGGGTGGATATTATCGGGGGAGATATCCGACCAGGCAAGCGTGCCCGCCGCCACCTCGGGATATACCACCTCGCGGTAGCTGAGCATCGGCAGATCATACGCCGTGCCTATCTCCTTATGTACGTCCTGCAGCGAGGTGCCGTCCTCCTGAGTGGTGAAGAGCAGTATCACAGCGGGATTTGTCTTATAGGAAAGAATTTTCCGCACAAGGCTGTCATAGGAATACTTGTTCATGACCTTGTCGGTATCGTTTACGGAAAATTCGACAATAACAACATCGGGGTCAGCAGAGAGCAGCTGATCGTCCACGCGGTTCACTCCGAGATAGGAGTTGGTGCCGCCGATGCCTGCATTTACGGTGTTTATCTCACACTCGGGGAATTTCTCCTGCCACCACTGAAAGAACAGCGAAGCATAGCACAGCGCATTATTTGAAGCAGCCGTTCCCTGTGTGATAGAGCCGCCGATAACTCCCACTGTAACGCTCTCGCCATTTTCAGCCTTTTTCATCGCCGCAGCAAGGCGTGTCAGGTCACCCTCGTTCAAAAGCGCACGATTATACATATCATCGGTAAGACCTGCGCTGAGGTCCACAGGCTCGGTGGGAAGAGCCGCAGTGGTGAGCAGTCCGTGAGTCTGTACAGTCTCTGCTGTAGTCTCCGCCGAGGCATCTGCGGCAGTATCTGCTGCGGTATCCTCCGATTTTCCGCAGCCTGCCAGCACAGACGCAGACAGTGCCGCAGCAGTAAGTATCGCCGCATATCTTGAAATATTCATAGCAAATTTCCTTTCATCTATCAGTTTTCAAAGGAGATATCCTCCGACGACAGCCCCGAGCGGTCAAAGAACGCCGCCGCAAGCACAGCCAGTGCAGTAAATGCCACCGAAGGCGCATTTGTGGAAAAGCTGCACTCATTGTCGATATAGCATTTTGCGGGAGGAGTTTTCCCGCTGAGTCTCCATTTTGAAAAGTCATCGCCGCGGTCCTTGTTGGCACCGCAGACCACCATGCCGGGCACAGGCTTTGCCAGCGTCGATACCGAAAGCGAATGAGCGGGGCGCAGAGGGGATAATTCTCCCGTACCGGTTATGTAGGATATTCCCGAGGGATTTTTTCCGAGTATATACTGCATAAGCAGCGCAGCAGCGCTCCTGTACCGTTCCAGTCCGAAGAGCATGTACGCAGTCTGGCAGATAACGCAGTCGGAAAGTATCTCCATATTGGACATAGCGTTATATCGTTCACCCAGCGCACTGCTTATCAGCGACGAGCCGTAGCCCGATGATGAAGCAATGATTATCTTATCCGCGCGGTCGCCGAATTTCTTTTTCAGATAGAACACGATTCCGGGATTGCGGTCATCGCATGCCAGAAGATAGGACAGCGCCGCAAATCCGCCCGTGTTTCCGAGAGAAAAGCCCGTAGTATCGTTAAAGAAGAGCATTTCCTCAAAGCGCTTGGAGAAGCTGTCGTCCCCCGTGAGGGCATACATTTCGCTGAGCATCCACATATAGCAGTCGTTGCGCGACTCGTAGGACAGGTCTCCCACGCCGTCGGGAGAAGCTCCCGTAGGCAGCTTCCAGGACTCATAGGTAGGGGTATTGACTATCCAAAGCCAGCTGTTTGAAGCAGCACGGCTGAGCAGTCTTGAAAAATGTCGGTCGATATCCGCAAAAACTCTTGCACCGAGAGCGGTCACCGCAGTGAACATCATGGCAGCGTCCGCAGATTCGGGGAATATGTAATAATCGGTGGTGTCGTCCATAGGAGGCTGCGGATTAAGGAAAGCCTCCGCGCCGTCGATTTTGTGGTACACTCTGCCGTCGGCGCCCTGCATTTTCAGCAGCCATTCCAGTCCCCAGCGGCA
>JBJFHQ010000225.1:0-2377 GCA_051893755.1 Oscillospiraceae bacterium | reverse complement strand
CCCGCTTCTTGCTTCGGCTTTACTTATATATGACAATTACTTGATAAACAGCGATCTTACCGCCGCAAAAGCTGCGGAGAACATACCGGGAAGCTCGTCGGCATATTCCTCATAAAGCTCCTCATATGCTTCGGGGTCGACCTGCTGCATCCACTCCATGAGCTGGGGCAGACTTGCCACCGCCACGATTATGAAAATAAAGGGAAGCGCAATGCCTATCGAATTGAGAACTATGCCCGCAGTAGATATGCCCTTTGCATAGCCGGGGTACTTCACCTTGAAAACAATTCCGAGGATAAGCCCCACTAACGGAACAAAGAACAACAGCGGGAAGACCCAGCCCAGTATTCCTGCGGAGAGTCCCACTATGCCGCATACCAGCGAGCCGATAGCCATTCCCTGTGAGGGCTGCCGCTGGAAATAGGGGTCCTGATAGCCGCCGTACTGATTGTACTGATAGTTGTTGGGGTTGTTCATATCATAGTTATTCTGATTGTAGCCATTCTGATTATAACCGTTCGGATTATAATAGCCGCTTCCGTTAACGGTGTTGTTATTATATCCCGTCTGAGGCTCGGTATACCCCGACTGAGAGGGGTTATAGCCGCTGTTCTGTCCGTTATAGCCGGGCTGACCGTAAGCCACCCGTCCCGTGCTGTCCTGAGGGTTCTGATTCTGCTGATAGCTCTGAGAATTATCCTGCGGAGCACCCTGAACGCCCTGAGAATAGTTCTGAGAATTATTCTCCTTGGAAAGGTCCACACTGCTGCCGCTGTTCTGCTCAAAATCATTATTTTGGCTGTTAAATTCGTCCATGATGATCTTCCTTTCGCATCAGACGGATATCTCCGCCGTTTCGTGTGTGCTGTCGGGATTTGCTCCCAGAAGCGGTCTTACAAATTCATTGAGGAATTCGTCCACCTGTTCGGGACATCTTCCTGTATAGTTTTCGGGAACGAGATTCTGTTCGATCTCCTCGCGGGTCAGGTCGAACAGGTCGTCCTCAAGGATAAGGTCGATAAGATTGTTGTCGAGACCCTCCTCCTTGACTCTCTTGCCCGCCTTCATGGAGAGCTCGCGTATCCTTTCGTGGAGCGCCTGTCTGTCGCCGCCCTTCTTTACGGCGTCCATCATGATATTCTCGGAAGCCATAAAGGGAAGCTCGTTCATTATCCTCTGTCTGATGATCTTGGGATATACCACCAGATTTGAGGTGACATTTATCATGATATTGAGTATAGCATCTGCGGCAAGGAAGCCCTCGGCAACGGAGATACGCTTGTTTGCGGAGTCGTCCAGAGTGCGCTCGAACCACTGTGTTCCCGCAGTGAACGAAGGATTGAGGGTATCTACCATAAGATATCTTGCAAGAGCGCATATTCTCTCGCAGCGCATGGGATTGCGCTTGTAAGGCATTGCGGAAGAGCCTATCTGATTCTTTTCAAAGGGTTCCTCCATTTCCTTGAAGTTCTGGAGTATTCTCAGATCGTTTGCGAACTTCATGGCAGACTGTGCGATGCCGCCCAGAGTTGCAAGTATCTGAGAATCCACCTTTCTGGAGTAGGTCTGACCCGAAACGGGAACGACTGCGTCAAAGCCCATTTCCTCGGCGATCATGCTTTCAAGCTCTCTTACCTTTTTGCTGTCGCCGTTGAAAAGCTCCATAAAGGAAGCCTGTGTGCCTGTAGTTCCCTTTGAGCCGAGAAGCTTGAGGTTAGCTATTCTGTAATCCAGCTCGCTCACGTCCATGAGAAGCTCGTTTATCCACAGAGTTGCGCGCTTTCCCACAGTGGTGAGCTGTGCAGGCTGCAGGTGAGTGTATGCAAGCGCAGGCATGGACTTGTACTTGTCTGCAAAATCGGCAAGCTGAGAAATGACGGTCAGCAGCTTGCGGCGGATAATATTCATAGCATCGCGCATGATGATGACATCGGTATTGTCTCCCACATAGCAGGAGGTAGCGCCCAGATGGATTATCTTCTCCGCCTTGGGGCAGGCAAGACCGTAGGTGTAGACATGAGCCATAACGTCATGACGTACAAGCTTTTCACGCTCTGCGGCGGTCTTATAGTCGATGTTGTCCACATTTGCCTCAAGCTCGTCCACCTGTTCCTGAGTAACGGGCAGTCCCAGCTTCATTTCTGCTCTTGCGAGAGCGACCCAGAGTCTGCGCCATGTGGTAAATTTCTTATCTGCGGAGAACAGATACTGCATTTCCTTGCTTGCGTATCTGGTGCAGAATGGGGATTCGTAAGTCGATGTATCTGACATTGTGATTATAAGCTCCTTTAAAAATAATTATTCAATATTATTGTAGCATACTTTTCCGCATTTTGCAAGTATTTTTGAAATTTTTATAACATTTTCGCTAACTATT
>JBJFHQ010000224.1:0-11039 GCA_051893755.1 Oscillospiraceae bacterium | reverse complement strand
TAAATTCTACATTAAAAGGAGTAAATTATCATGATGGAAAAAATCTCACTGGCGCTGATGATAATCGGCGGACTTAACTGGGGCCTTGTGGGCATCTTCGAGTTTGATCTGGTGGCCTGGCTTTTCGGAGGCTCTGCTTCCCTTATCAGCAGGATCGTTTACGTCCTCATTGCTCTTGCGTCTATCTGGGGCATCACAATGCTGTTTGGCAGCTCCGACGAGCCCGCTCACAGCTCCGCAAAGTAGTATCATATCCGATGCCGGAAAATTCTTTTCGGCGTCGGATTTTACTTAAAGTAAAATAATTTCAAAAAAATATTTTTCGTAAATTTTGAAAAAGTATTGACAAATCTGAAATTGTGTGATATAATATAATTTTACTTAATAAAACGTTTCGACAGCTTTTCAAAAGTTTTCAACCGCTTTTCAAAAGAGTTTAAACAGGTTATAAACCGTACTTTTTGATATTTTCAAAGTTTTCAACATATTTCAATGATTTTTATACATCAAAATAATCAAAAAAGTTGAAAGATATTTGTGCAATCATCTGAAATTGAAAAAAATATCAAATTAGTGTTGACGTTTGCATAATTTTGGTTTATAATATAAATGATGTTAGAAATCGTATGATACTAATTCATAATTAGTTTAACATCCGTTTTGTTGTCTCCTTTCTTTTGTTCTACACACAAATGATTTGTTGTTGCTTTATTTGGCCCGCAGGACTTATGTCCTGCATTTTTTTTACTCTAAGCTATTGATTATATCCGAAAAATGTGGTAGAATATACATATACTTATTTTTGGAGGAAAAGATAATGGATAAAAAACCTTTTTATATTACTACGCCGATATATTATCCCTCGGGCAACCCCCATATCGGACACTGCTATACTACCACCGCCTGCGACAGTATCGCAAGATACAGACGTATGCAGGGCTATGACGTAATGTTCCTGACAGGCACCGACGAGCATGGCCTCAAGATCGAACAAAAGGCTAAGGAAAAGGGCGTTACTCCCAAGCAGTATGTCGATGAGATAGTTGAGATATTCAAGAATCTCTGGAAGACCATGAACATCAGCTATGACCGCTATATCCGCACTACCGACGATTATCACGTTGAATCGGTACAGAAGATATTCAAGGCTCTCTACGACAAGGGCTATATCTACAAGGGCAAGTATGTGGGCAAATACTGCACACCCTGCGAGAGCTTCTGGACGGACTCGCAGCTGGTAAACGGCAAATGCCCCGACTGCGGACGCGACGTTATCGACGCCAGCGAGGAGGCGTACTTCTTCAAGATGTCTCCCTTTGCGGACAGGATAGAAAAGCTGCTCCTTGAAACGGACTATCTCCAGCCCCGCACAAGAGCCGTGGAGCTTGTCAATAACTTCATCAAGCCCGGTCTGGAGGACCTCTGCGTTTCGAGGACCTCCTTCACATGGGGGATCCCCGTTACATTCGACGAGAAGCACGTGGTTTATGTGTGGATCGACGCGCTTTCCAACTATATCTCCGCACTCGGCTATATGAACGAAAAATACGATGATTTCGATAAATTCTGGCCTGCGGATGTTCACATGGTCGCAAAGGATATCATGCGCTTCCATGCGATAATCTGGCCTGCAATGCTTATGGCGCTGGAGCTTCCGCTGCCCAAGCACCTTGCAGTCCATGGCTGGATAACCTTCAACGGCGAGAAGATGTCCAAATCTCTGGGCAACGTGGTGGACCCCATCGTTCTCTCCGAGCGCTACGGCGCAGATACTATCAGATATCATATCCTCCGCGAAATGGCGCTGGGCTCTGACAGCTCCTTCTCCAACGAGGTCATGATAAAGCGCATCAATGCAGACCTGGCAAACGATCTGGGCAACCTTGTTTCCAGAACAGTGGCAATGGTCATCAAATACTTTGACGGTACGCTCCCCTCCGAAAAGCAGTCCGCTCCCGAGGACAAGGAGCTCATCGACATGGCGCTTGCTCTCCGTGATACGGTGGATAAGCTTATGGACGAGACTCAGCTCAACAACGTCCTTGCTGAGATATTCAAGGTCATCTCCAGAGCCAACAAGTATATCGACGAGACAGCTCCCTGGGTGCTTGCCAAGGACGAGGCAAACAAGCCCAGACTGGCTGCTGTGCTGTACAATCTGCTGGAAGCAATACGTATCACAACAACACTGCTGTCCTGCTTCATGCCCTCCACAATGCCCAAGGTATGGGCGCAGACAGGCGTGTCACAGGATATGGTCACCTACGAGAACGCAGGCAAGTTCGGCGTGCTGCCCGAGAATGTGACCGTTACCAAGGGAGATATCATCTTCCCCAGATTTGATATGGATACCGAGATAGAATATCTCAACAGCCTGCTTCCCGCTCCCGAGAAAAAGGACGAGGACAAGGACAAGGCTAATCTCACGCCTATCCTCGACACCATAAGCATCGACGATTTTGCTAAGGTTGACCTGCGCGTGGCAGAGGTCAAGCAGTGCGAAAAGGTGCCTAAGGCAAAGAAGCTGTTAAAGCTCATTCTTGACGACGGCTTCGGCGAGAGACAGGTGGTTTCGGGAATTGCAAAGTGGTATGCTCCCGAGGACCTTGTGGGAAAGAAGATAATCGTTGTGGCAAATCTTGCGCCTGCGAAGCTCTGCGGAGTGGAAAGTCAGGGCATGATAGTAGCTGCAGATGTGGGAGAGGACGCGAAGGTCATCTTCGTTGACAAGGATATCCCCAACGGCAGCAAGCTCAGATAATAAGTAACTTGATCATCGAAAGGAGCAATTTATCATGGTAAGAACTACAGAAAAGAAGCCGTTTACGGCAGGAATTATCACCGGTATCGTGGGAATAGTATTTTCTGTGCTGTTTCCTGCGGTGACCTATGGCTGTTCCATTCCGGGACTGGTGCTGTCGGTGAAGAGATCAAAGACCGAAAAGACCACCTGTTCCTTTGTGCTGAATGTTGTTGCGCTGGCACTGGCGGTGGCAAATTCCGTCACAGCGGTATGCATAACCGCAAGAGGCTTCTGCAAGAAGCATACGGGACAGTTCTGATCATCTGAATTGCAGCGGGCAGTCTGCGGCAGAACGCCGCGGGCTGTCGTTTTTTATATGGAGGGATAACATCATGAGAGAGCTTAAAAAACTGACAAAGGAAAACACGGAAGAGATCATCACCCTGTTTCGGTCGGTATTCACCGCCGAGCCGTGGAATGATGACTGGAGCGACGAGCGTCAGCTGCGGCTGTATATCAATGACCTGACGGGAAATGCAAATTCGCTGACCTATGGACTGTTTGAAGACGGCGAGCTTGTGGGCTTGTCCATGGGATATGTGATGCACTGGTACATGGCAACGGAGTATTACATCTTCGAGCTGTGCATTCGGACGGACAGACAGGGCGAGGGACTGGGCACGTATTTCCTCGATGAAATGGAAAAGGAGCTGCTCTCCCACGACATAAAGCAGATTTTCTTACAGACCGAGGAACATGTTCCCGCCTATGAGTTTTACAAAAAGCGTGGATTTTTCGTGCTGAACGGTCATATGTCGCTGGGTAAGAATATTAACGGTTGATTTTTCCGATATCATATGATATAATATACTGTCCTCTATTGCAAACAACAAAGTTGTTTGCAACGCCGCCAAAGTCAAAGACTTTGCGAGGGCAGTATGTACGACGGCTCCGGCGGCTTTGCCGCCGCTCGGCAATAAAATTGCCGAGCATTGCAAAATCGTAGATTTTGCAATAGAGCCTGGTATAATAAAAAACAAACGGGAGGTCGGAGTGAGTATGTCATTTGAGGAACGTGTGCGTTTTTTGTCCGAAAAGCTGGAGCGGATCGGGCGGAACAGGGAAAAGCTCGCAAAAATAATTATCCGCGACGGCTGGGTGAATGAAGAGGACCACACGGAGGAAGAACTGAAAAAATTCGCCGAGGAGCTGAACATCGTCCGCATTGATTTTGATGCGGAGGAAAAAACCATAACTCTGGTCGTTTCCGAGCCGAAGTATATGCAGGGGGAGCTCAGCATTGCGGTGTATGAGGATAATTCTATTGAAACGGAAGGCTGGGTATTCTGAACGGAGGGAAAAATATGTGCTTTATATGCGAGCGTATCGGAATGATACAGAACGGAACTAACCCTTATTTTGTCAGAGAGCTTGAAACCGGGTATGTAGTCATCGGTGATAATCAGCATTTCAGAGGATATACGCTTTTCCTCTGTAAGCAGCATAAAACGGAGCTTTTCTATCTGGACAGAGCCTTTGCCGCGAAATTCATGGAGGAAATGGTACTGGTTGCGGAGGCGGCGAAAAATGCCTTCGGCGCGGAAAAAATGAATTATGAGTGTCTGGGACAGGGTGATGCGCATCTTCACTGGCATATCTTCCCGAGGGTCATGGGAGATATTGAAAACTACGGAAATAACGGCAAGGGTCCCGTATGGTGGTATCCTATGGATAAGATGTACGACGACGCGAATCGTCCCACGGACAGTGAGCTGGAGGAATTAAAGTCAAAGCTCGGCGCTGAACTGGATAAGCTGCTGGAGGCTCGTGCTGCGGAGGAAAAATAAATGCTTCTGAAGAAGGTATATAAGGACAACGGCTGGATGCTTGCAGATTATCAGGCTACATGGCGGTATGGATATGATTTTATGCTTGACGCTGCGCAGACTGTAATAGATACGGATTTTAAAGATGATATTCAGCGAGTGGCAGTGGGCAGGATAGCGGGAGCAGGTCAGGAGGAATGTATAAACGAGGTGCGCGCGGCAGGAGATATTCTCCGCGATTGTCCGAAGGTCGCGGAGGAAAAAGGCGTTCTTATCGTATCGGGTATCAGCAGCATAATGGGTGTTCCTATTCAGATGATGTTTTATAATCAGACAAATATTATAAGATTGTGCACGCCAGATAAAAGCATTTTCAAAAAGCAGGGAGATAACGTTTTTACAACATATCTAAGCAGCATGGAGATAAACGCATACTGCACTGCCGCAGAAAGACGAGTAAGAAAGCAGCTGACAGACTCTTCCGAGGAAAAATGAATACATCAAAAAGGACTGCCGAAAACCGACAGTCCTTTTTTCATGAAAAGAAACAATAGTTATCAATTGTAAACTCGTGATATCTTCCCGCCCAGCAGACGGATATTCCCCTCAATGTCCTCGTAGCCTCGGTCGATGTATTCCGCCCGTGATATCTCGCTTGTTCCCTCGGCGCAGAGAGCCGCCCCCACAAGAGCCGCTCCGCCCCGCAGGTCGGGAGCTTCTGTTTTAGCGCCGTAGAGCCGCTTCACTCCGCTGACCACGGCCACCTTGCCCTCTGCTCGGATATCCGCGCCCATGCGCTGGAGCTCGCCTGTGTGACGATAGCGGTTCTCGAAGATGTTCTCCACGAAGAGAGTGGTTCCCTCCGCAAGACAGAGAGGTATCATAATGACAGCCTGTGCGTCGGTGGGAAAGCCGGGATAGACCATGGTGCGGATAGTCCCCACGCTTTTAAGTGTGCCCGTTCGGCTAAGATAGATATTTTTCCCGAAAATTTTCACCGAACAGCCCATCTGCTCCAGCACCGAAAGGATAGCGTCCATGTGTGAGGGTTCGCAGTACTTTATGAGAATTTCCCCGCCACAGGCTGCCGTATATGATAAATATGTAGCGCAGGCTATCCTGTCGGGCATTACGCGGTATTCTATGTCGGAGCGGAGCTTTTTCACGCCGCTTACCGTAACAGTTCCGCTGCCTGCTCCGCGGATATGTGCTCCGCAGCTGTTAAGGAAGTCCGCAAGGTCGATTATTTCGGGTTCACGGGCAGCGTTTGTGATAACGGTCTCGCCCTCGGCAAGTACAGCCGCTAAGATGATATTTTCCGTAGCGCCCACAGAGGGAAATGTGAGGGATATCCTTGCGCCGTGAAGTCCGTCGGGAGCAGTGCAGATTATCTCGCCGTGCTTTTCGGAGATCTCCGCGCCCATTGCCGTAAGGGCTGCTATGTGATAGTCGATAGGACGGGGACCCAGATTGCAGCCTCCGGGCAGCGACAGACGGCACTGCTCGCAGCGTCCGAGAAGCGCGCCCATGAAAATGACGGAGCAGCGAGTCTCCCGCATAAGCTCGTCGGGGATATCGGCGCAGGTGATAGTCTCGGCATTGACTGTCACGACGCCGTCCTTTCCCTCGGAGGTGCAGCCCAAATGATTCAGTATCCTCATAGCGGCGTAGCGGTCGGATATTTTCGGACAGCCCGTAAAGGTCATCCTGCCGCTGCAAAGCACCGAAGCGGCAAGCAAAGGCAGCACTGAATTTTTCGCTCCCTGAAGCTCAATTTCTCCGCCCAGTCGGTCACCGCCGCTGACAACCAGCTTTTGCATAAATTATCCTGCCTTTCGTATTATAGTTTCGGCAGAATATCCGAAAACCGCGAAATCTGCCTGTAATGTTCATACTGCATATTATTCAGATATGCTCAAAATGTGATTATACTGCGATCACGAAAAAGCAGGCGAAGAATGAAATATATCTGTAGAATAAATAAAGATTTTCTGTTAAATCCGTAAAATCCGATCATATTTTTCGTTATTTTTGTGAATTTACTGTAAAATTCCCCGAAATATCAAAATCCGCCCGTTACGCACTTGACAGTTTAGCGATTTACTGGTACAATATAAATATAGATATTTTCGAAATGACGGATAATTAAATTTTAAATTCATATTTCTCTGATTTTTGAGGTATTTATGTAAATCTTACGGCAGTTTCTGCAAGAAATTAAAAATAAATATTCGCAGGCAATGAAGCGCTCCGCCCTTATGATACGGCAAATTTCATAAGGGCGGCGTTTGCAATATAAATTTTCCCGCTTTCTGCCGCTGAAAGGAACGATGAATATGAGCGATTTCAACATTGACTCCCTCTACAACTCTTTTACGGAGAGCAACGTTATCAACCCCAAGTATTTTGAAAAATACGGCGTTAAAAGAGGACTGAGAAATCCCGACGGCACAGGCGTTATGGCAGGTGTTACCAACATCTGTAACGTTCACGGATATGTTGTCAACGAGGGCGAAAAGCAGCCCTGCGAGGGCGAGCTTATCTTCCGCGGCTACAATATCAGGGAGCTTATCGGAAAGGCTGTGGCCGAGGACAGGTTCGGCTATGAAGAGATCGCGTATCTTCTCCTGAGCGGAAAGCTTCCCACAAAGTCCGAGCTTGCGGATTTTTCCATGCTGCTCAGCGATAACCGTGCGCTTCCCAACTACTTCTTCGAGGATATGATATTAAAGGCACCCTCCAAGAACATCATGAACAAGCTCGCACGTTCGACGCTGGCACTGTATTCCTACGACGATGACCCCGAGGAGGTCTCCGCTAAGCATGAGATCGACACGGCAATTTCTCTTATCGCGAAGATGCCTGTTATCATGGTATCGGCGTATCAGGTCAAGAGAAGATATTACTATGGCGAGTCCATGATAATGCACCCCCTTATCGCAGGACAGTCCGCAGCGGAAAATATACTGTCCATTCTGCGTCCTGACAGAGCCTTTACCCGTGACGAGGCGAAGCTCCTTGACCTTATGCTGATGCTCCACGCAGAGCACGGCGGCGGAAATAACTCCACCTTTACCACAAGAGTGCTGACCTCGTCGGGAACCGACCCATATTCTACATATGCGGCAGCTATCGGCTCGCTTAAGGGTCCCCGTCACGGCGGCGCAAATCATAAGGTCATCGAGATGCAGAAGTGCGTCAAGGAAAATGTCCGGAACTGGGAGGACGAAGGCGAGGTAGCCGATTTCCTCCGCAAGATACTCCGCAAGGAGGCAGGCGACGGCAGCGGACTTATTTACGGTATGGGACATGCGGTATATACGCTGTCCGACCCGAGAGCAGTTATCCTCAAGGAGTATGCCCGCTCCATGGCAGAGGGCACAGAGTTCGAGAAGGAGTTCCACCTGCTGGAGAGCATAGAGCGTCTCACACCGCAGCTGTTTGAAGAGGAAAAGGGCAACGGCAAGGTAATGTGTGCGAACATCGACATGTACAGCGGATTTGTATACACGATGCTGGGTATCCCCGAGGACCTGTTCACGCCGCTGTTTGCGGTATCGAGAATGGCGGGCTGGTGTGCGCATCGTTTTGAGGAGATATGCACAGGCAGAAGGATAATCCGTCCCGCATATAAGTCGGTGCTTAAGGAGAAGGAATATATCCCCCTTGATCAGAGAGGCTGATCGATAATAAATAAAAAACGGATAAGACTCAGGGCTAAGGACCTGTTGTCTTATCCGTTTTCATTTAATTGTATGTTAATCAATCTTCAACGATAATCACTATGCTAACTGTGGTTTTACCACTTTTTCCTGTAATGACTGCTTTGCCTGCGGAAACGCCTGTCACTTTGCCTTTGCTGTTTACTTTTGCGACCTTGCCGTCAGAGCTGGTCCATGTAATTGAAGCTGCTTCTTTTCCTGAAATAAAACCGCCAAGCTGAATCTTATCACCCTTATCAATATAAACTGCTATGCTTGTATTTTGGGAATTGGCAGATGACACTTCTTTAGACGATGACGAAGGATATGATATTTTGAATTTTGTATCTCCACTACCTTTATCTCCAAAAAATCCGTCTTTTCTTAATTGAATATAATACCTTCCAGGCTCAACTTCAAAGCTACCCTCTAAAACTCCTGAATACTCATTGCTGCCGTTTCCATATTTCGAAGTAAACTTAATCTCTTTTCCGAAATCGTCATAAATATAAAGTTGGAACTCATATGCTTCAAATGAAATTTTCCATTCGATATTTCCTTTTTTAGTCACATCTATTTTGTAGTAATAGTTCTTTTGGTATTCAAATGTCCCCTTGTAAGTGGAACCTGATTTTAGGCTTTTAGCCTCTTCTTCCATAGTAAGAGCCGAAGAAGGTATCACACAGATAACAAGTGCCAATGCTGCGGCTAATACTACCGCAAAGATTTTTTTGATTCTGTTCATTTCTATTCCTCCAAATAATAATTAAAATGTTAATAAATAACCTTTTATTTACATTATACTACCATTTTTAAACCAATTATATGTGTGTAGCATGAACAATTTGTAAATAAAATAACAAAAACAGCTGACAGTGATATCAGCTGTTCAAAAATATCCGAGAAATGTTCAGGGAATGATCGAAGTTCCCTCGCCGAAAAACGAGGGCGGATAATCGTCGGTAAGCGGAGCTGCAAGGTAGGACTCTTCTATCCACCTGACCGCGTCTGCGTGGCCCTCTTCGGTGAGAGGATAGACCTTGCTTTCCACATTTTCCGACTTATCGATACAGTTTTTCCCGAACCAGATATAGACCGTCATATTTTCGTCCGACTTTGACGGAACTATTTTATAGTTGAAGCTCTTGTCGTATTTTCCGCCGCTGTAGATACCTCCCTCGGAGAAAAGGAAGAATTTCGGTATTTCCATTATTTTTGAATATGACGATGATGCCATGATCATTTGTTCCTTTCTTGTAAAGCTATTTTCTTAAGATTTACATACGATCGGCTGTTCATTTTTGCGAAGTCTCCTATTTCGTGCATTTGACTTGCTCATTTCACCGTGCCTTTGCCAGCGTACTATGCCCTTCTTCAAGCGCTTCTATCAGCGCGTCGATCTCCTGCTTTTCCGTTATCCTGCTTATCGAAACTCTTATGGCACTGTCTGCAAGCCTGTCGCTGATGCCCATTGCCGTCAGCACTGAGCTGTGCGCGCCCTTGGAGCACGCCGATCCGCTGGACACATAAATGTCCCTGCTCTCCAGAAAATGCAGCATTATCTCCGAGCGTATGCCCTCAACAGAGAAATTCGTGATGAACGGAGACTTATTCTCCGCCGTTGAATTTATCGTCACAAAGGGCAGCTTTTTCAGCTTATCATTGAGATATTCGTTGATAGCTTCGGCGTTTTCGTATGCGCTGTTCATGGTAGGCATAAGTGCCCTCGCAGCTGCTCCGAATGCCGAGATAAGCGGAACAGATTCCGTTCCCGAGCGCATATTCTTTTCCTGACCGCCGCCGTACATCAGCGGAGGTATCTTCACGCCCTTTTTGGTATACATCGCGCCCACACCCTTAAGTGCATGCACCTTGTGAGCGCTTACCGTGATGTGATCCGCGCACAGGTCAGATGCCTTGATAGGCAGCTTTAAAAATCCCTGCACCGCGTCGCAGTGGGTGAGACAGTCGGGATATGTGCGCTTTATCGCAGAGAATATCTTCCTTACAGGATTTATCGCGCCTGTTTCGTTATTGACCAGCATGCAGGAAACAAGAAAAGTATTTTCGTCCACAGCTGATATAAAGTCCTCCGCAGATACTTCGCCGTTTCTCATAGGGTTTATCCGCACCACCTCGAAGCCGTGCTCTTCAAGATACTTTGCAGGCTTAGCGACAGAGGGGTGTTCCACTGCGGAAATAACTATCTTTTTTTTGCGTTTTCCCATTTTTTCGGCTGCTCCGAAGATAATGGTGTTATTGCACTCGGTAGCGCCCGAGGTAAAGGTGATGCACTCGGGGTCACACACAAGAGCAGCAGCGATAGCCTTTCTTGCCTCGGTCACGGCATTTTCGGCATCAAGCCCCATTCTGTGCAGGCTGGACGGATTGCCGTAATTTTCCGCCATACATGAAAAGCATGCAGATATTGCAGGCTCGCATGGGCGGGTAGTCGCTGCGTTGTCAAGATATATTTTCATTTTAATCATTCCTTTGGATTGGCTTATCTGATTTGAATGCTTGATTATTATTATTCGTTGTATTTTATGAACTGCTTACGATTTACTTATTATTGGCTGTTCGTTTTCGGCGGAGCTCCGCTCCGCGCATTTGATTCGCTACGCTGTCAAATGCACGCCGTCCGGATTTTACTTACTTTATGTGATTAATTGATGTATGTTTGCAGCCGTCCGCGATTTTCACGGACGGCGCTTTATTGCTGTTCTTGCTTCGGCTTTCGGTCACTTCCGCGGATTGATGTCACATATG
>JBJFHQ010000223.1:0-11093 GCA_051893755.1 Oscillospiraceae bacterium | reverse complement strand
TGCTTATTTGTTGGTTCATCTTAAGATTTACCGACTATTCACGGTTCGTTTTCGGCGGAGCCTCTTTGCGATTTCACTCTGAGATTTACCGACTATTCACGGTTCGTTTTCGGCGGAGCAGAGCTCCGCGCATTTGATTCGCTTCGCTGTCAAATGCACGCCGCCCGTGATTTGCTTCAAGTTTGTAAATATTTTCTGTGTTCTTTCTGCCTTCCGTGATTTGTTTCGGTCACGGGCGGCGTTTACAATCGTTCGGCTCTTCGGCTTCCTTGGGGAGCATCGCTGTTTTACGACCCGGTGGGGGTGTTTCGCCGTCTGCGGACGCCGACCAAAGGGCGCTGCCCTTTGGAAACCTGCAGCCTTGAAAGGCTGGCGAACTTTTTGTCCCGGGGTTACTGCTTAGTATCTGTTACTCTCAGCCTCGAACCTGCGATTATGCGTACTTTTTGCTAATTCTATTCGCTTACGACTTCTGCTGCACATCTTGCGCACAGTGTGGGGTGAATTGCATTTCTGCCTACTGTCTCGGAGTACATCCAGCAGCGCTCACACTTCTCGCCGCTTGCTCTCTCAACGCTCAGCGACAGCTTGCCGTCGAAATTCTCCGACTTGAACTCGCCCTCGCCGTTATTCACAACATCAACAGCCGATACGATGAATACCGCAGGAAGCTCACCCTTAAGCGCATCTATCTCGTTAAACAGCTTCTCATCAGCAGTGTGGAGTGTTACCTTCGCTTCCAGTGAAGCGCCGATGAACTTGTCCGCACGCTTTACCTCCAGTGCCTTTGTAGCCTCGGCACGAAGCTTGTAGATAGTATCCCACTTAGCTGTGAACTCGGGTGTGACTGCGAGGTCCAGCTTTTCGGGCATATCGTTCATAAAGATGCTCTCGGTATCGTCCTGCGCGGTGTGAGGCATGAACTTCCATATCTCCTCGGCTGTGAAGGACAGCACGGGAGCGATAAGTCTTGCCACTGCGGAAAGGATTCGGTACATTGCAGTCTGCGCAGCACGTCTTTCCTTGGACTTTTCGCCGCAGCAGTACAGTCTGTCCTTGATGATGTCAAGGTAGAAGTTTGACATTTCGGTAACGCAGAAATTGTGGATGCTCGAAACCACTGCATGATAATCGAACGCATCATACCCGGCCTTTACCTTGTCGATAAGCACGTCAAGGCGGATAAGCGCCCACTTGTCTATCTCGGTCAGCTCGTCGTAGGGAATGCTGTCGGTATCGGGGTCAAAGCCGTCGCCGTTGCCAAGGTTTCCGAGGATATATCTTGCGGTGTTTCTTATCTTCTTGTATGTGTCGGAGAGCTGCTTTAAGATCTCCTTGGAGATTCTGATATCGGCGTGATAATCGGAGGAAGCCGCCCACAGACGGAGGATATCCGCACCATTCGTATCGGTTATCTCGGAGGGCTCGATGCCGTTTCCGAGGGATTTGTGCATAGTCATGCCCTTGCCGTCAACTACCCAGCCGTGAGTGCAGACAGCCTTATAGGGCGCCTCGCCTCTCCATGCAACGGAGGTCAGCAGTGAGGACTGGAACCAGCCTCTGTACTGGTCTGCGCCCTCAAGATAGAGGTCGGCAGGAACGGAATAGCCTCTGGATTCAAGCACAGCGGTATGGCTTACGCCGCTGTCGAACCAAACGTCCATGATATCCTTTTCCTTGATGAATTTGCCGCAGCCGCACTCGCACTTGACGGTCCCGGGGATAAACTCGGAAGGATCCTTTTCAAACCACGCGTCCGAGCCCTCCTTCTCGAAGAGCTTGGAGACAGCGTCGATAGTTTCATCGTTGATGATAGGCTTGCCGCAGTCTGCGCAGTACAGGATAGGGATAGGCACGCCCCATGTTCTCTGACGGGAGATGCACCAGTCGGAGCGGTCGCGGACCATGTTCTTGATCCTCTCCTCGCCCCACTCGGGTATCCACTGTACCTTTTCGATAGCCTTTATCGCTTCGTCCTTGAAGTCGTTAACGGAGCAGAACCACTGCTCTGTTGCGCGGAAGATGATAGGATTCTTACATCTCCAGCAGTGCGGATACTGGTGGACGATCTTCTCGGTAGCGAGCATAGCGCCGCTTGCAACGAGGTCGGCAGCGATAGCCTTGTTAGCGTCGTCGGTGGAGAGACCCTCGTACTTGCCTGCGTCGGCGGTCATCCTGCCGTTGCCGTCAACGGAGACTACAATGCCTATCTCGGGATATTTCTTGCAGACCTCGAAGTCCTCGACACCGAAGCCGGGAGCTGTATGAACGCAGCCCGTACCGCTGTCAAGAGTAACGTGGTCGCCCACGATAACGAGGGAATCCCTGTCGAAGAAGGGGTGCTTAGCTGTCATATATTCAAGCTCTTTTCCGAGGAAGGAGCCTTCGGTGGTATATTCCTCGATAGAAGCCGCCTTCATGACTTCGTCAACGAGCTCCTTAGCCATGATATAGTTTTCGCCGTTGGCATGAACTACTGTATACTCATATTCGGGTCCCAGACAGATAGCGAGGTTGCCGGGGAGAGTCCATGTAGTTGTAGTCCAGATAACGAAAAATGTCTTAGAAAGGTCAAGACCCATTGCGGAGAACTTGCCCTTTTCGTCCTTAACGGGGAACTTTACGTAGATAGAATAGCACTTGTCGTCGGAATATTCGATCTCAGCTTCTGCGAGAGCGGTCTGGCAGTCGGGGCACCAGTAAACGGGCTTCATGCCCTTGTAGATGTAGCCCTTCTTTGCCATATCGCCGAAAATGCGTATCTGCTTAGCCTCAAACTCGGGCTTAAGTGTGAGATAGGGGTCATCAAAATCGCCCCATACGCCGAGACGCTTGAACTCCTTTTTCTGGAGCTCAACGTATTTCATGGCATAATCGCGGCAGTGCTTTCTGAGCTTTATAGGAGGGATAGCGCCGTTTTCCACGCCTATCTGCTTCATAGCCTTAAGCTCGATAGGCAGACCGTGGGTATCCCAGCCGGGAATATAAGGAGATTCAAATCCGCTCATATTCTTATACTTTACGATAATATCCTTGAGCACCTTATTGAGAGCGGTACCGAGATGGATATCTCCGTTTGCATACGGAGGTCCGTCGTGAAGAACATAGCGGGGCTTGCCTGCGTTTTTCTCGATCATCTTGTAATAGGTCCTGTTTTTGTCCCATTCCTCGATCATTCCCGGCTCTTTCTGGGGAAGATTTCCCCTCATAGAAAAGTCGGTCTTAGGAAGATTGATGGTAGAATTATAATCCTGCGGCATATTTTTATTCTCCTTAAACTAACTTTGACCGCGCGTATTCGTGCGGCTTATAATAAATACGTTATGTATTTTATGCTTTGTTATTCCGATGATGTTTGAGCTTTGCGGTTTGCTTTCGGCTCGCTGTATTTGCGGGTTTGCTTTCAGTCTGCATGACATTGGCTATTCACTTCTATATAACGGGCTGCTCCAGCTCTTCGATCTCCTCCGCAGCTGCCTCTGTCTCTTCAACGATCTCCTCTTCCTCTTCGTCAAGCCCGGGGATATTGTTGATAAGGCTTAAATGGTCTCTGTACATCTCCAGAAGTGTAGTGCGGAAGTCCGAGACCTCCTTGCGCAGTGCGTCAAAGGCTTCCTGCTCCTTTACTCTGCGGACGCTTGTGGAGCCGATGATCTCATCGCTCTTTACATTTGCTTCGGCAATGATCTGCTCCGCCTTCTGCTGTGCTTCGGCGATGATCTCTCTTGACTGCTTCTGTGCATAAATGAGCGCACCCTTCAGGTCCTCTTCCTCCTGCTTGAACTTCTTCACTGTATCAACGAGGAACGCCATTTTCTTGTCCTTTTCGGCTATCTGCGCCTGAAGCTCCTTAAAGGAAGCGGAGACCTCCTTTAAAAATTCGTCAACCTCTTCGGGCTTGTAGCCGGGCTTTGCCTGTTCAAACATCCTGGTGTCGATCTCTTTGGCTGTGATCATTTTAACTCCTCAATTCTCCGCAGATAATTTTAGGTACATGCCGTATCTGCTGCGGTCTGACGCGGCTCTACCTGTATTTTTTCAGTGTAATGAATATCCTGTCCCTCCGCGATCTTCCGCCTGTTTCGGAAAGTATGAACTTGCCCTTTCCTCTGACGGAAAACACATCGCCCTCGGATAATATATGCGACGGCGAATACACCGCGGAATAATTCACGTCTATCCCCTCCGCTTTTATAAGCGCAGAGGTCTTGTCGCGGCTCAGGTCCGTTGCCGCCGATACCACGCAGTCCAGCCGCAGTGAGCTTACCGATCGTGAAAGCTCGTCAAAGCTGTCCTGTCGGGTGATGCCCTCAAAGCCGACAAGCGCCGTTTTCACGCCCACTCGTCCTATCTTTGAAAGTGACAGAACATCGTCCGCCGCTTCAAGGCACACCAGCACATCTGTATGCCCCTCGGAAACGATGATATCCCCCACAAGTCCCCGCTTTATCTGCAGTGACATGATAGTCCCCAGAAACTGCGAGTGAGTAGGCTTATCCTGACTGCGGTAGGAAAACCTCACCGCCTTTATGGGATAATCGGCGTCATCGGGCGCGAAATACTCGGGATATACACACAGCTGTGTGCGTACAGCTCCCTCATAGCCGCCGAAAAAGCGATAGTCGGAATACCCCCTGCCCTCCAGCAGCGACCTTGCCAGCATAGCGCGGCGCTCGTCCAGAAAATCGGTATACTTCGGCGAACAGTCCCTTTCGCAGAGGCTTATCATGTCCTCCACATGTGCAAGGAATATCCTTTCGTCATCATCGATATCGCAGCGTATCCCGGGAAAGCTTCTCATCTGTTAAAACACTACTCCGTTGTTTTCAAGCTCTGCGGCGATATCCTCGCCCTCGAAGTTTACGTCGTAGGGGAAGATGATAAAGGTATTGTTTGCGATAGGCTTGATATTTCCGCCCTTTGCGTATGCAACACCGCCGATGAAGTCGATTATTCTTCTTGAGATCTCGGGAGTTGTCGCCTCTAAGTTAAGTACGACAGTCTTCTTGCTGCAAAGGTGATCTGCGATCATCTTTGTATCGGAGAAAACCTCGGGCTTTACAAGAATGACCTGAAGCTGAGTTGTGACCTGCATTTTGAACTGCTTGTCCTGACGGCTCTGCTCTGCTCTTGAAATGGTAGGACGAGCGGGCTCGCTGTCCTCCTCGTAGACCTCGTTATCGTCCTCTTCCTCACCGTCGTAGCCGCCGAGACCCGCGAAATTCTTAAAGCTATCAATAAATTTTCCCATGAACGTTAGTCCTCTCTTTTATATATTATATGTTCTCGCCCCGAAAATGCCCGTACCCACACGGACGATCGTCGAGCCGTATTTTACTGCAAGCCTGTAGTCGGCGGACATGCCCATTGAAAGGATATCCGCGCTTTTATATCTGTCCTGCACATCTGTGAAGATCCTCTGCATTTTTTCAAAGCACACCTCCGAGCTGCCCGGAGGGGGGATCGTCATAAGACCGCGAAAGCGTATGCCCTGCATTTCCGATATCTCTGCGATAAATTCATCGAGCATCTCGGGAGCAGCGCCGCCCTTAGATTCCTCACCGCCGATATTCACCTCGGCGAGGATATCCATGACCCTGTTATTTTTCACAGCAAGACGGCTTATCTCGCCGCACAGCTTCACGCTGTCCACGGAATGGATAAGCGTAACGCTGTTGATTATATATTTCACCTTGTTTGTCTGGAGACGTCCGATAAACTGGACCTCAGCTTCGGGCAGATAAGCGTCCTTTTTGTCAAGGTACTCCTGCACCCTGTTTTCGCCCAGCAGCGTAACTCCCGCTCTTACCGCAGCGTTTACCGCTTCGGGAGCAACAGTCTTTGTGACCGCCATAAGACGGACATTTCCCGACGTTTTGCGGTATTTTTCCTCCGTCTCGCCTATCTCATACAGAATACGCTTGACGTTATCAGCAACATATCCATAGTCTGCGGCGTCTGACATATCCATTTCATCTCCATTACTATTCGGAAGCTTCGTTTTCGGTAATTTCAGTGCTGTCGGTTTCCGTCCCGTCCGTTTCTGTGCCGTCCTCTTCGGAGCCTTCCTCCCCGTCGGTCTCACTGTGGTCCTCGGGAGGCTCCTCCGTGGTGCTATACACAGGTATCTCCTCGGTATCCTCTGTGTCCTCATCATCGGGCGGAGGCTCCTCCGTCTCGTTGGTCAGAAGATACTCGGCGGTATCCACGCCCGAAATAATTATCTCGTCGTAGATATTGAGATACTCGGAATCGGCGGTTATCCTCGACAGCAGGTAATCGCTGCACTCGAAGATAACGTCCAGCTTTTTAAACATAACGCGCTGTCCCAGAAGGACATAAACGCCCTTATTGTTGTTCTTGTCGAAGCGGAGCGCCTCTCTTGGCACCTTGATGCCCTCGTAATCGTGGAGTATCATCTCAACATGCTCAACGCGGTGCTTGACCAGATCGAAGGTCATTTCCTCGCAGTCCAGCTGCACGATGCTCTCGTTTGGGTCGTCCGTTTCGGTTATCCTCTCCACCACGGCGGTGACCGTATCGGAGGTGGAAGCAAATTTCAGCTTAACGGAGTCTCCTGGAGAAAATGTGGCCTCGGAGTTGTCGATGATGCCCACCATTTTCCAGCCGTATCCGTCGATAAGCTTGCCTATGCTTTTTCCCGACTTTTTCGATCTGTCCGAGTTCTGCTCGTCGATTATCTGCTTGATATCGTCGGCGGTGAGCTCGGTGATATTTTCCGTATTCAGAGTATTTTCATAGCCGTCGGTATAGCTTACGAAATACCCTGTGCTGTCGGCGGTTATTTCCCGCTGAGGCGCTCTTTTCCTGCCCTCCAGCTCGTTTAAGCTGCGGTAGAGCTCGTCTATGCGGTCATTGAAATTTACCGCATCGCCTATGGTGATCTGATATATGCTCATCAGCGAAAGGAAGGAGTCTCTTTCACCCGAAAGCCGTGAAAGGTCCTTTTTGGCAAGATCGGTAGAGATAGTCTGATAATTTTCCTCGATAAGCGAGGAAAGGAACTCGGGCTGAGCCACCTCGGTAGTACCGGGGCTCTGAGCGCTTTCCAGCAGGCTTATCTCGTTTTTCAGCTCTTCTATCCTGCCGTTGATAACGATATCCTCCTCGGAGGAATAGACATACGCCACCACAGAGCCGTTGGCAGCCTTTCCGCCGTCGGGCATAGGATAGCTCACCGCTCCTGTTCCCGTATACATTATCGGCTTTTCATCGCGGACGAACACGCCGTAAAAGGACTGCATAGTCGCCGAAGATGAAGCCGCTGCCGTCTGGGTCTGATACTGCTGATGTACTCTTATATATATCTGACTGGCAACGGTTATGATAGCAAAAAGCGACAGCAAAACCGTAAGAACTCTGACTGTTACGCTGTTCATAGCAAAAACCGTTCCTTTCCCAAATACACGGCGCAGGCTCTCTCAGTCGGGGCTGAGATCACTTGTCCTCCGTTTCGGAATCGAGGATAGAAATAGTTCTTGCGGGGATTATGGTAGAGATAGCGTGCTTGAAGATAAGCTCCTGTTTTCCGTCGCTCTCAACGATAACGGTATAGCTGTCGAAGCCCTTTACCATACCCTTGAACTGGAAGCCGTTAGTAAGAAATACTGTTATGGGAATTTTCTCTTTTCTCGCATGATTCAGAAAAATATCCTGCAGATTCAGCGTCTTGTTCATAATTTCAACCTTTCCTTTCCCGGGCATGCGCCTGCAGACCCGTACCCCGCGCAGCTTTCTTCCGCGGAGCTTTCTCTTTTTCGGGATGGAAATATATCCGATACCGACTTCTTAATAATTTATTAATATAATTGTATGTATACCAATAAATACAATTATTTATTATTATAACACATAATTTTGGATTTGGCTACAATATTTAAGCACTTCTCAAGAATTTTATCACTTTGTTCATTTTTGGTCAGATTTACCCAGCAAATTCGTGCATCTCGACGAAACCAAGTAAGCTGCCGCTTTGCATAATGGCGGGTAGACTGCCTTATCTTGTCGAGACAGCTTTCCCTGTCCTGTGTCCCCTCAAAATAAGGGATAAGCTCCTTGAAGCCGATAGCCTGTGCAGCAGTTTTCATCTCGCCGCTGCGGTAGACCCTTTCCGCCTCCTCGACCATGCCGTTTTCCGCCATTACGGTGACTCTGCGGTCGATACGGTCATACAGGTCCTGTCTGTTTTCGTAGTTGAGACCTATCATGCACAGCTCATAGGGGGACTCCCTTTCGCGGCTGAGCCTCATGTTCTCATCGAAGCTGCGCCCGGTAGTCTCGAAGAGCTCCAGCGCTCTGATTATGCGGATAACGTTATTCTCATGAAGCTTATCCGCAGCAGCAGGGTCAACGCTGCGCAGCTTTTCCAGCATATATGCTCCGCCCATTTCACGGGCCTCCGCTTCAAGGCGGCTGCGGACAGTGCTGTCGGAGGCTGCCTCCTCGAAGGAGATATTATCCACCAGCGAGGATATATAAAGCCCCGTACCTCCCACGACAACGGGCAGCTTTCCGCGGGAATACACCTCGCGTATCGTCTCGGATGCGAGCCTCACATAATCCGCCACGGAAAACGCGGTATCGGTATCAAGAATATTCATCAGATGATGAGGTACGCCCAGCCTTTCCTCCATAGAAGGGACGGCTGTAACGATATCCATATTCTTATATATCTGCATAGAATCGGCGGAGATGACCTCGCCGTCCAGTCTTTTTGCAAGCTCTGCGCCCACAGCGGTCTTACCCGAAGCAGTAGGCCCGCATATCACCAGCAAAGGGATCTTATCACTCATTGTAAACCGTCCTCTTTATCGTTAAAAAAAGCCGACCGCATAAGCGCAGCCGGCGAATTTCCATTAAGATTATCAGTCAGAAACGTAGGGAATAAGTGCTACGTATCTTGCGCGCTTGATAGCTGTTGTAAGCTCTCTCTGATGATAAGCGCAGGTACCTGTTACTCTTCTGGGAAGAATCTTGGATCTATCGGTCATGAAGTTCTTGATCCTGTTGATATCTTTATAATCGATCTTGTCGATCTTAGCTTCGCAGAATCTGCAAACCTTTTTACGGGTTCTCTTCATACCTCTGGAAGATCTTTCTTTTTCCTTTTCCATCTATGAAACCTCCTTGTTTAGTTTTGGCTGTAAAGTTTTAACTTGTCAGAACGGCAGATCGCTGTCGTTGATAATTTCCTCGAAATCGTCAATGGAGCCCACGGAAACGGAAGGAGCCGCCTGCTGAGGAGCAGCCTGTGCAGCAGGAGCGGAACAGTTGTTCGAAGGTGCGGAATAACCGCCGCCGTATCCGCCTGCGGAAGCGCCCGAGGACGCGCTCTTTGTTTCTCCGAAGGAAACATTGTCGACCCAAACATCGGTAGTATAGTGCTTTACATCGGGATGATTCTTGTCATTATAGGAGCCTGTCCTGAGAGAGCCCTCAACGAGGATCATCTTGCCCTTATTGAAATATCTCGAAACAAACTCGGCAGTCTTATTAAAAGCAACGCAGTTTATGAAGTCAGTAATTCTTTCCTGACCGTTCTGAGCAGCCTGCGAAGACTGTGGTCTGTCGATAGCCACAGAAAATCTGCATGACATAACGCCGTTCTGGCTCTGTTTGAGCTCAGGGTCATGAGTAAGTCTGCCCATAAGAATAACCTTATTGATCGCACAAGCACCCAGCATATAAAAGCACCCTTTCCGATAAAATTACTTAACAGTGATCATTGAACGCATAACGCCGTCTGTGATCTTAAGAACACGATCAAGCTCTGCGGGGAAATCGGGCTTGCAGTTGAATGTGTAGATCACATAATAGCCCTCAGACTCGTAGTTGATGTCATAAGCGAGCTTTCTCTTGCCCCAGTCGTCAACGTTGTCGAGAGTACCGTTAGCCTCGATCATTGCCTTAAACTTTTCAACCAAAGACTTAACCTGCTCCTCACCCTGCTTAAGGGAGAAAACGATCATAGCCTCATAGTTTTCGTTCAGCTTTGCCATTACAAAAGCACCTCCTCTTGGATTACGCCCGAGTCTGACACGGGCGAGGAATAATAAACATTTTCGCGCGGCAGCTTTGCCGCAGACCAATGCTAATAAAGATAATACCACATTTATGCGGATTTGTCAAGAGAATTTCAAAAATTTCCGAACATATTTTCGCATGAATTTTTCGTCCTTTTTTGTGGATTTTCTACATAATACGCAAAAACGGAGCCGCCCGAAAGCAGCTCCGCCGAAAATCTTATTAATGAGCCGATCAGTTGACGATAGTCTTCTCGGTCTCCTTGTCGAAGATGTGGATCTTGTTTGCGTCGATAGCAACTCTGATAGTATCCTGAGGACGAGCTGTGGAGCGGGGGTCAACACGAGCAGTCATGGAGATACCTTCGCAGTTGAGGTACAGATATGTCTCTGCACCCATCATTTCGGTGATCTCAACGTCTGCCTCGATGATACCTGTCTTAGCTGCGGAGAGGAACATTTCCTCATCGTGGATATCCTCGGGACGAACACCTGTGATGATCTCCTTGCCTACGAGATCGTTGAGAGCAGCTTCTGCTTCCTCGGTGATCTTGGACTCGGGAACCTCAACATAGTACTTCTTACCTCTGGAGGTCTTGGTGTCCTCGGAGCCGAACTCAACAGCAAACTTGCCGTCCTCGGTCTTTCTGAGTACGGAGTCGATGAAGTTCATCTGAGGAGATCCCATAAATCCTGCAACGAAGAGGTTTACGGGGTTTGTATAGAGGTTCTGAGGAGAGTCTACCTGCTGAATGAAGCCGTCCTTCATAACAACGATACGGTCACCCATTGTCATAGCCTCTGTCTGGTCATGTGTTACGTAGATAAATGTAGTACCCAGCTTCTGGTGGAGCTTGGAGATCTCGGTTCTCATCTGAGCACGGAGCTTAGCATCGAGGTTGGAAAGAGGCTCGTCAAGTAAGAATACCTGAGGCTCACGGACAATAGCACGACCCAGAGCAACACGCTGTCTCTGACCACCGGACAGAGCCTTAGGCTTTCTGTCGAGGAGGTGGGAGATATCGAGGATCCTTGCAGCTTCTTCAACCT